>NZ_JBINJD010000169.1:0-10980 GCF_043951915.1 Alienimonas sp. DA493
CAGCGGCCGGAAAGGGCGGGCGGGGCCGTCTTGCGGGCGGATCGCCCGCGGGGCCGCCGCCCGCGCCGCGGCGCCCGGTTGCCGTGCACGACGCGGCCGTGCAGTCGGGCCTCGGCACGCCCTGCGCCGAGCGGGAACAGGTCTGGCTGGAGGAGGACGAGTTCGAGGAACGCGGCGACGACCGGCCGCTCCGCGACGCCCGCGACAACCGGCCTTCCTTCCGCCCGTACCCGTAAGCCGCGGCGCGGTCAGGGCGCGGGGGCGACGAACTCGAACCCGTCCGCCTCATCGCTCGGCTCGGCGGGGGCGTCGTCGTCCTCCGTCGCCCGCGGGACCGACCCCGGAACGCCCCACGGCGGCGCGGCGGCGAGGACGTGCGGGGGATCGATCCGCTCCAAGACCGCCTGCCGCACGATGTCGGCGGCGTGCGCCCACATCGTGGCCCGCCCGGGGAACACGCTGAACAGGCCGTCGACCGGCAATGCGGATCGACCGTGATCGATCACGACCGGGCCGGACCAGGCCCCCGCCGGGCCGAGATCGCCGCCCAGCCTCGACCGGACCGCGTGGGCCGTCACGCCGGCCCACTCCCGCACGCCGGGGGCGTCCCGCCGGACCGCCGGCAACAGGGCCTCCGCCTCCTCCCAGAGCCGCCGCACCGCCCCAGGGTCCGGGTGAGCGGCCGCCGTCGGGGAGTCCACCGCCTCCCACCGCTCGGCGCCGAACACCGTCGTCGGGCCGTGGGGGAGGGCGTTCAGGCCCGCGTCTTCGAGGAGGTGGAACGGCGCCGACTTCAACCCGGCCCGGCAGGACACGAGGTGCGTGCGGTGGAGTCCGACGCTCGTTCCGCTGGGGAGAGGCAGTTCGCGGCCGGCGATCAGCGAGACGGCGGGGTCTCGGTTGAAGGCCCCGGTCGCCAACACGGCCGCCCCGCCGCGAACCGTTTCTCCGCCGGGCAATTCGACCCCGCGTACGGTCTCGTCGTCGATCACGAGTCCGAGGACCGGCGTGGCACACCGCACCTCGGCGCCGTGGGCGAGCGCGACCGCGGCCAGTTTTTCCAGCAGCACGTCCGGCCGGAAAGCTCGATCCGGCAGTGCGAACGCCGGTCCGGCGGCCCCCGGGCGGAGGTCCGGCAGCTCGCGGGCCGCGTCGGCAGCGGTCAACGGGCGAAACGGAATGCCGGCCCGGTCCCACGCGTCGAGCCACGGCGTCGGGTCCGGCCCGCCGGGCCGGGCGAAGTACACCATGCGATTCATCGCCAGACCGCGGGCCGGCGGCGCCTCGATGCAGCCGGGGCAGAACCCGACGGCGCGGCGGAGCGCGTCGCAGCAGGCCGCGGCAAGGGCGACGTCGGACCGGGCGAACGTACCGCCGCTGTGCAGCCAGCCCTGATTGAGCGTCGAGGCGCTCCGGCCGACCTCCGCGGCGGACTCGAACAGCGTCACCGGCACGCCGGACTGCGCCAGCCGGGCGGCCGACGCCAGTCCGGCGAACCCGCCGCCGACGATAAGCACGCGGGTCGGGTTCTCGGGGGAGATCATCGAACGGGCGTCCGGAGGGCGTGGTGGGAGAGGGACGACGTGCGAACCCGGCGGGTCAGGCCCGACGCCCGCGGCAGATCCAGACGCTGCCCTCGAAGTGCCGGAGGACGTGACGCGAGACGCTGCCCAGATGGACGCCGAACGTCGACGGTCGGCCGCGGTCGCCGACCGCCACGATGTCCGCCCGGCAGGCCTGCGCACGGCGGACGATTTCCTTGCCGGCCCGACGGGCCGTCCGCACGTCGACCGTCACGCCGGCCCCGGTCTCCCGCAGCGGGCCGGCCAGCCGTTCCAGCTCGGCGAGACTGGCGTCCTTCAGCTCCTGCAGAATGTCCGGGTCGACCTCGGAAGCGCCGTCCGAGCTCAAGCCGTACATCTCCATGACGTGGAGCAGCGTGATCTCGGCGCCGGGGCCCCAGTGGTAGGACTGCAGCTCCCGTACGGCCCGGCGGGCCTGATCGGTCTCGTCCACCGCCACCAGCGCCCGCAGCGGGCGCTGTTCCGTCGCGTCCGCCGCCGTCCCCGGTTCGTCGCGGAGCCCGGTCGGACGCACGACCAGCGTCGAACAGCCCGCGTGGGTGGCGACGGTGTCGGAGACGGACCCCAGCAGCACGCGTTCGACGGCCGAATGCCCCTGCGCCCCGATCACGATCAATTCGCTGTGGGAGGAGGCCGCCTCCGTGAGGATCTGGTCGGCGACGGCGCCGCGACGCACCACGGTGCGGACGAACTTCGCCATCGGTCGGAACGGCTCGGCGACGTCTTCGAGGCGGGCCGCGGCGTCAGCATGCAGCTTGGCCATAATCTCCGGCCAGACCGCGAATAGCGCCACGCTGGACGGTTGGGTCGGGGCCGACACGACGTTGAGCACGGCGACCTCGGGCGCCTCGCGGTACGGCAGCCGGACCGCCAGCCACGCCGCCTCCGCCGAGGCCTCGGAGAAGTCGGTGGCCAGCAACACCCGCGGCGGTCCGGGGTGGGGCCGGAGCAAGTCGTACATCGACTCGGCAGAGGCGGGCATGGGAGATTCCTCGGAGGCGAAGGTCGAGCGGTGGAAACCGTCCTCACCCCGTTGCAACGCCTGTTCCGAGCCCCGTACGCCCCTCCCCGGCCGGCTGCGACGTGCGGATCGGGCGCGCCGGCGGTCAAGAACGCCCGCGCCCCGTGCGGTTCCGCACGCCGGCTCTCGCCGGACTCGCCCCGCCCGTTCAGGGCTTCGTCCGGAGGCGGCCAGGAACGATCCCGGCGAACCGTCGGGAAAGTCAGCGAGCCGAATCCTCCCGGCCCGGTTCGGCTTCCCGTGCGCGACCGCCAAGTTCCTCGAGCAAGTCGGTCTGCAATTGTTTGATTTCCCGCAGGCGCTGCCACTGGTGGGTCAGCAACAGGTCGAGCTTGGCGTGCAGGTGGCGGATCTCGAGTTCCGCCTTGAGGTTCACCCGAAGGTCGTTCTCGGCCCGGGCGCGGTCTTTGGCCTCCTGCCGGTTCTGGCTCATCATGATGACCGGCGCCTGCAACGCGGCCAGACAGGAGAGGAGGAGGTTCAGCAGGATGTACGGGTAGGGGGCGAAGGGCTCGGCCATCAGTCCGACCGTGTTGAGGACGACCCAGGCGGCCAGCACGCCGGAGAAGCTGAGGATGAACGTCCAACTGCCGCCGAAGGACGCCACGCGGTCGGCGAGCCGCACGCAGAACGGGTCGGAGCCCGGCGCGGCGGGCGCGGCGGCGACGATCTCGTCGCGACCGAGGCTGTCCAAAACGTCCCGCTGCAGGGCGGTGAGTTCGCCTTCCCCCTCGGTCAGCAGGTCCTAGACGTGCCGGCGGCGGTAGGTCCGCAGATCTTCCTCGCAGATCAGTCCGCCCGGCGCCCGGTCCGGACGATCGGCGGCGACGAGCGCGGCGACGGCCGGGCGGAGCAGTCGGAGCGGCGTCGCCTCCCCCACCGGCACCATCCGGCCGCACACCTCGCAGCGGACCGTGAGAGGTGCTGGCGGGACGGCGGTGCGGGGGCGGGCGGCACGTTCAAACGATCCCAGAGAGCCGCGGCACCCCGACTATTCCGGCAGGATCCTGTGCCTTGGCCGAGTCGACCGCAAACCACTGCCGTGGTGTCAGGAAACGATCGAGAGGGCAATGTGCGGCGTCCAGCCCTCAGGCGAAGCCCTGTAGGCGACCGCTCAGCGCGGGTTTCTACGAGGCCCGATTGAATCGGGCGTTCCGGTCGATCGACTGCCGACCGATTTCGCTCAGGTTCTTGGGGGCACCTTGAATTGGTGTTACGAGTGTGCGGAAACGTCACCGGGTTGATCGTTCGAGCCCCGTCGCCCGTCGGCAGGACCGCAGGCGTACGACACCCGGCGAGGCGGAACCGTCGAATCGGATTCGGGCCGACGACACGTCCGCGTGACCGGAGAGACGTTTGGTCGGGCGGCCACAACTCCTTCATTGGCGGGCAACTGGAGTTTGACCATCGCGGCCGCCTGCCGGGGCGGGCGGGGCAGGACCGCGTTCACCTCGGTTTCGCCCACCGGCGTCACCGGGTCGGTCTCCCGGGCCGCCGACCGGCCCGGCGATCGGGACCGCCGGCCGGCCGAGGACCAGCAGCCAGAGCCCGCACCGACACGCCGCCGGCCCGCCGCGCCGACGACCGCCCACACGGCCAGCACCAGCAGTCCGGCCTGCACGGCGGAGCCCGCCAGGCCGGGAAGGAGGTCGGGGGAGGGGAGGTCAGTCATCGCCGGCCCCCTTCGACTCGGCCTCGTCCAGCAGCCGGCGGAGTTCGTCCGCCTGGGCGGGCGTCAGTTCCGCCCCCTCGGCGAAGTGCACCAGCGCCGCCCCAACGTTCCCGCCGAACACGCGTTCCAAAAAGCTCCGCCCCTCCGCCTGCACGCACTGCCGCTCCGAAACCGCCGCCCGGTAGCGGTGCCGCCGCGGGGCGGCCGGGTCCGGCTCCGCCGTCAGGGCGCCCTTCTTGACCAGCCGGGCCAGCAGCGTGCGGACGGTGCGGTGGCTCCACCCGGTCACGGGCGTGACGGCCGCGATCACCGCCGCGGCGACGGTCCCGGGCGGGTCGTCCCGCTCGGCGTCCCACGCCGCCCGCATCACCCGCCACTCGGCGTCGGAGATGGAAAGCGGCCCGTCGGCCGGCACCGGGGGTGAAGGTTCGGGCGTCATCGTCGTCTTTACGTCCTGACCACAGGTGTGGTAATTGAATGTGCGACAGGCGTAGTCATCACGTCAAGCGGCTGCGCGGCGCGGTCTGACCGGCGGCTGCGTCCGGGACTTCGATCGTTCGGAAAGCGGCCGGGGGCGGTTCCGTCGCCCGCCGGGCTCCGCCGCCGCTCAGCTCACGCGGGTCCGTCGTCCCGGGACCGGCCGCTCGCGGGGGAACCGGCCTCTGCGTAGCGTGAGTCGACGCGAGGCGAGGTCATAAGCGACGTGACGCGACTACTGGATCGAGCCGGGGCCGGCGACGCCGCCGCGCTGTTGGCCGCCGAACGGGCCGCCCGGAAGACGCCGGAGTCGTGCGGCAACCGACCGGGGACGAACCGTAACGCGACCTCGGGGCGGCGGCCCGGCGTGCGGTACACGCCAAAGAGCTACTACACCGCGGTGCGGCGGGCCTGCGAGAAGGGAGGGGGCCCGCCGTGGCCGCCGAACCGGCTCCGCCACGTTGCGGCCGCGGAGGTGCGGGCGAATGTTGCCCTGTCCGCCGCCCGTGACGCGCTGGGCCACTCCGGCGGAAGTGTCACCGAGAACTACGCCCAAGCCTCCCCTCCGCCCACAACGCCGCGCGTGTCGCGGAGGAGGTGGGATGATCCTCTCTCTCGCGGGCCACATCTCTGATCCCGCACTCGATTCCGGCTCTTAGCCGTCACGTTCCCCGCAATCCGCTCGGCGGCACAGCGGGGCGCCGTAGGTCGTGGCTGCAAGGCGGTCGACGGCGCGTTGGTGTTCGCCGACTCGCTCGACCGTCACGCCATCCGGGCGAAGCGCCATCCGCACGGTGCCGGCGCACGGTACGTCTCGGCTGTTGCCGGCGTCGGTCCATTTCGGAGCTCTGAGGGACTGGCAAAAGTCTCCGGGCGGCGGGTTCGTCAGTCGGAACTGCTCGAGATCCGGCGCCCGGCAGCACCGCTTCGTGATCTGGGTGCACAGGACCGTCACGCCGGCATCAAGCAGAGCGTCGATGACTTCGGGGCGAGGGTGCTTATGTGTATTCGACGTGCCGACCGAGACCAATGCGAACCGCGGCCGCACGCCTTCGGAGAAGAGCCACTTCAGCTCGCCGGCCGCGTCGTCGCCGGGCCGCCAAACTCTGCCGCCGTGGTGGGGGACGAGCAGCACCTCGGCCGCCATCGGGCCGCCGCCCCGCCGGGCAGCGACTGAGCGGAACTGCGACACCGGCGCGTCCCCCGAGATCACGATCCGGTGCGGCCCGGAGGATAGAGCGAGGATGCCGCTCGCGGCGTTCGGATCACCGCCGGCCGAGGCCGCGTCCGCCTCGAAGGCGGTGGGGGCGAACAGCTTCAGCCTGACGTCCTCCCGCCCCCTCGGCAGCGGCCGCCCCGGTTCCGGGAGGAGCAGGCGGGGCGGACCGTCTTCCTCCACCTCCAGGCGGCTCAGGAGACCGTCGAACCGCCCTCTCGCACGCAGGTCGCGGAGGAGGAGGTACAGCTTGTTCTCCTTCGCCGCTCGATCCGCCGCGTAGAGCAGCCGGTGGACTCGCTCGGCGTAGTCGGTCAGCACCCCGGCCGCGGCCCCGCGGTGATCGGCGTCATTGTGGGAGACGGCCAGCAGGTCGATCTCCCGCACGTAACGGGAGAGCAACGGGCGGAGCGGGCTGAAGCGACTGGCGGGGCCGCAGTCGAACACCGCCGCCCGGCCGTCGCCGAGCATCAGGACGTTCGCGGCCCCCTGTCCGACGTCGAGAGACCAGAAGTACAAGTGGGGCGGGTCGCGGTCTGAACGCTTAAGCGGGGGCGGTCGGAGACGACCCGAGTCAGTCCCAAGTCGTCGCGGGCAGGGCGGAGGTCGGTTCCCACGCCGCCTCGAACTCCGCCAGCTCCTCGGCGTTGGCCTTGAGCGGGGATCTCCGCAGCGGCGTCACGCCGGAGCCGCCGAGCAATCGTCCGTCCGCCGGGTGTCGCACTGTGGTCATCTCGAACCACTGGCCGCTCCGCAGGGCGGCGAATTCCTCTGGCAGGGCGACAGAGACGCGGGAGGAGATCTGCTCCGGCACCCCGCGGCCGACCCACTCCACCCTCCGGCGGCCGGGCTCATTGCTCGTCAGTAGCCCAACCTCCCGGGCTTCGAGCGGCTGAGACTGCTGGTAGGCGGTCACGTCCACAATCCGACAGAGACGTCGCCAGACCACTTCCTGATCGGCGGTCCGTTCGAAGCCTGGTGTGCGGTAAAGTTGCTGGAACTGGGTGTGAAAGCGGTCGAACCAGTCGTCCCACGCCTCGGCGGCCGTCGCCCCGCGGCCGAGGAAATCGTCGCCGGGCAGGTCGGGAACCCGCACTTCCGTCCGGTCCGGTCGAAGGCTGTAAGCCGGCATCGCTGGTGCCGGGAGGAGTTCCCCGCGGATCGCCTTACGGAGCGGATAGACGTGCTTTCCAATCCGTAGCGGGCCGTAGAAAACTCGGTGACGCAGGGCGGTTGCCCCGGTTCGGTCAGTCCGCGCGACGTCCCGCACCTCGACGGCCGGGGCTGCCGGCGGCAGGTCGATCAGTGGGGGCGGGGCGGCGAGGATCATGCGTCGGCGGGGGAGAATCGGGCCCACATTGCGTCGGTGAAGGCCGCGCGGAAAACAGTATTGAGGTACGCATGTGCGGCGTCCAGCCGGGGCCGCACGGTCTCCGGACCCGCCGGCCCTTCGCCGCCGGCCGATCCATCCAGGTGCCACTCCAGGCGGAACCGAGCTCCCGCGTCGGCGGGCGCGTCCTGCGACTCGAAGGAGAACGTCAGCCGCACGTCCTCTACCGGTGTCGTCGACTCACATCGCGCTGCGACGCGGAAGGGGGGATCTCCGACACCCACCGACGGCACCCGCACGTCGAACTCGAACCAGGACGAGAGGTCGGCCGATCCGTCTGGCTCGCGGGGCACGTCGACGACGTCAATGTTGTGCAGGCCGAACGCACGCAGGCACCGGCCCGGGGGATCAGATTCTCCAAACTCTTCCATGTGCAAGCGGAGCACCTCCAGCGCCCGGTCCCGGAGGGCGGGGAACCCGGGATAGTCGGCACCGTCAGCCCGGACGAAATGGGCTGAGGCGAAGTTCGGCCCCATCTGCACTACTGATGTGCCGGCGTGGTTCGCTGCTCTCACCGCGACGGTACGCTGTGACACAGTGAGCGACGGCCGCGCCTCGGGCCTCGGGGGCTTGAACTCAAATAGATCCTCGACGAGGTGCTCCACCTGCGGGAGCTCCTCTCCGAAATGTTTCCGGAGGAGTCGCTCCGCCCGTTCCGCCCCGGTCGGATCCGGGGGGGCAGGCGGCGTTTCGAACCGGAAGTCGATCCACGCCTCCACCAGCGGGGGGTTGCGGAGTTTCACGACGAGAACACGGGCGCGGCGGCGGGCGGATGCAGAGTGACACCCTATCGTATCGGTTATCTGCGGTCGCTTCGCCGTCCTGACCGTCGGGACGCCACCGAAGACTCTTCGCCGCCGAACCGTGTGGCCGGCCGGCTCACGACCGAGTCAGGGGCCGAGCCGCGGCCCCGGATACCGTGACAGCATCTCTCGCCGCTCCTCCCAGTCCGGCAGGACGGTCGTGAGGAGCCGGTAGAACGGCCGCCCGTGGCCGAACTCCAGCAGGTGACAGAATTCGTGGGCGACCACGTACTCGACGCACGGTCGGGGGGCGCGGGCGAGGGCGGGGTGGAGCAGGATTGTCCCGCCCCGCGTGCAGCTCCCCCACCGCCGCCGCATTGCCCGGAGTCGGACCTCCGGCTCGTCGCCGACGACCGGGCTCGATTGAGGCGATCCCAGATGGCGGCACGCATCCGTTCGCGGACTGACCCTTTCATGTCGGCGACGGCGTCGCACCGCGCGGTCCGACGGTCCGCTCGTCCGGCGCCGGTCAGATCCTCCGCGGTCTTGTCGAGCAGACGGCACGCTCCGGCGAAGACTTCACTCCCGCAGGCCGTTCGAGAAATACCAGGACGGTTCGTCTTCAGCCCTGGTCCCTCCTGCCCACCGCTCCGCGGCCGCCTTTTCTCTCCGTAGCGCGGCCTTCAGAACGTCGCGTTCGAAACGTCCGTAGGCCTTTTCGAAGGCCTCCTGAATGGCGACTTCGTCGACTTCGTCGGCCGGCATGCGATGTCTCCGGCGGGGTGCGATTCCTGCGGGGGGGGCACTGCACCTTACGGCGCCGCCGGCAGTCCCGTCGCGTCCGCCGCCCCGCGGTCGGGCGTCAGCCGACTTCAAGCATCGCCCGCCGGGCGAGGGCCGCGTCGCGTTCGGCGTAGATTTGGGTCACGTCGGCCCGGGAGTGGCCGAGGGTCACCTGCGAGGCCTCGAGGCCGTGCGTGCGGCGGACCTGGGTGCCGAGGGAGTGGCGCAGCTGGTTGGGGGACCAGCGGGGCACGCCGGCCGCGTCGCAGGCCCGATAGACGGCCTGCCGGTAGGTGGCGGTCGTGTAGGCCTCCCCCGGGGCCTTCTCCGGACAGCCCTTCCGGTTCGTCCCGGGCCGGTTGCCGCAGGAGTCGGGAGTAGAGCGGAGGGCGCGGCGACGCCCGCGCACCTCGGCGACGGCCTCGCGCGGGGAGAAGCACGGCTTCCCGGCCGGCCGCTCCAGGTAGGGGGCCAGGACGGCCTGTCCCCGGGGGCCGATCATCACGGTCCGGGTCTTCCCGTGGTGCAGCGTTTTGTGTTGCCGGGGGCGGTACTCCCACACGTCGCCTTCGCAAATCACGTTGCGGGGCCGAAGCTGCACCGTCTCGCCCGGCCGCATCCCGGTCAGCCGCTGCAGCCGGACCATCGCTGCCACGGGGGCCGGCAGGTGGGTCAGCGCGGCCTCGACGTCGGCGTCCGGCGCGGGCCGGACGGGCTCCGTCTCGCGGGCGGTCGTCCGACCCCGCTTCAACCCCTCGACCGCGTCGAGGGCGTGCCGGACGTCCGGCGGGAGCAGCTCCTCCGCGACGCCCCAGCGGAACATCCGCTTCACGCGGCCGACCCGCTTGTTGACCTCCTTCCGACAGAGGCCGGCCTCGACCATCGCCGCCCGGACGGCCTTGAGGGCCTTCGGCCCGAATTCCGCCGCGGGGGTCCCGCCGTACAGGGCGCGGACCGGCTTCAGACTCTGCTTGATGCTCTCCACTTCCGTCGTCGCCCCGCCGTCGGTTCGCGGTAGTAGGCGAGGCAGTGGCGGCGGTAGGCGGCGATCAGCTCGGTGATCGTCAGGCCGCCGGGGGGGCGTCTCGGTTCGCCGGTCCGCGGGGGCCGGGTGCGACTGTCGGGGGCGACGCCGGCGGTCAGCAGTTCGCCGGCCCAGCGGCGGAACTTTTCCTCGGTCTCCGGATCGCCGTGGGGGCCGAAGTAGTGGTCTTTCCCCTCCCAGCGGCACCGATTCTGGTCGGTCGGCTTGTGGAGGGTGAGGGTGGGAACGCGGCGTCTGGGGCGGGGCATCGGGGCGGCCTCCCGGCGAATCGGGGTAGATCTACCACGATTCGCCCGGTCGAGAGGGCCGCGCTCCGGCCGGTCCGGAGTTCCGCAACTGCTGCGTTCGGCGGGACTTAGGGCAAATGGTTCGGGTGGGAATCGAACCCACGACACCAGGATTTTCAGTCCTGTGCTCTACCAACTGAGCTACCGAACCCCGCGGTTTTTCAACCGGGTCCGACACCGACCCGGGCGGGGCGGTTCGGGGACGGGAAATTTAGAACCGGCGTCCGCAAACCGCAAGCCGGGAAAGTCGTCGAGATCTCGCAGGACCGCCGGGGACCGGGACGGGGCGGCCGGGCGATGTCGCGGCGCGACGCTAAGATGCCCCGCCGCCGCTTTCCCCCACCTCGCGACCGATGCGCCGCACGCTGCTGAACGCCAAGATCCACCGGGCGACCGTCACCGACGCCGACCTTCACTACGAAGGCAGCCTCACGATCGACGCCGACCTGTTGGAGGCCGCGGACATTCTCCCGCACGAACGGGTGGAGGTCTACAACGTGACCCGCGGCACCCGGTTCGCCACCTACGCGATCCCCGGCCCGGCCGGGCGGGGCGACATCTGCGCCAACGGCGCCGCCGCCCACCGGGCCGTCACGGGGGACCTCGTCATCATTTGCACCTACGCGGAGTTCGAGGAGGCCGAGGCCCGGGAGCACGAACCCACCGTCGTGCTGGTCGACGAGCGCAACCGCCCCCGGGTGGAACTGCACACCTCCCCCTCCGAGGCCGGCGTCGTCGACGGCCATCACCCGCTGTAACGCCG
>NZ_JBINJD010000016.1:0-58028 GCF_043951915.1 Alienimonas sp. DA493
GCCGGGCCTCCGCGTGACGGGGGAGGGACTGTCCTAAATCTTGAAAAAAACCTTCCCACGTCGCCCCGCGGTCGCGGGCGGCCCGGGAGAGCGACCGCAGCGCCTCCCGCATCGCCGCGTCGTCGATCTCGTGCACGTTCACCGGGAGGCCGACGCCGTTCAATAACGTGATCGTCAGCCGGCCGCCGAGGTGCTGGCGGAACTCCTCCAACCCCCGCAGCAGCCGGTCGGCTTCGCCCAGCAGCGGGTGCCACAGCGGCAGGCCGAGGGCGGCCAGACAATCCAGCGCCCGGTCGGCGTCGCTTTGCGGCAGGCCGTGGACGGCGGCGGAATAAAGCACGTCCAGAGCCACGCCCATGCCGACCGCCTCCCCGTGGCGGACGGCGTAGCCGCTGAGCGGCTCCAGCCGGTGGGCGCTCCAGTGGCCGAAGTCCAGCGGCCGGGCCTCCCGGGCCTCGAACGGGTCGCCGCCGGCGGTGATGTGATTGAGGTGCCACAGACAACTCGTTTTCAGGGCCGGCCAGTAGGCGTCGAACTCGCGGTTCTTAATGGCGGCGGCCCGGTCGCAGAGGTCGGCGAAGTCCTCGGCGCTTTTGAGCAGGGAGACCTTCACGCATTCGCTGAAGCCCCCGCGGAAGTCGCGGTCGGGCAGGGTCTCCAGCAGGCGGGCGTCGTTCACCACGGCCCAGGGGGCGGCGAAGGCGCCCTGCCAGTTCTTCTTTTGAAAGCGATTGACGGCGTTTTTGACGCCCACGCCGCTGTCCCCCTGCGCCAGCGTGGTGCTGGGCAGACGAATTAACCGCACGCCGCGGTGGGCGGTCGCCGCGGCGTAGCCGACCGCGTCCAGCACGGCCCCGCCGCCCAGCGCGAGCACGTAGCTGCGGCGGTCCAGATCGGCGTCGTTGATCGCCTTAAGCACCCGGTCCACGTGCCGGGGGTCGTTCTTGCAGGCCTCCCCGCCGACGATGCGGTACGCCCCCGCCGGCTCCGCCAGGCCCGCGGCGGCCCATTCGGCCAGCAGTTCGTTCAGACGCTCCGTCAGGCCGGGCACCCCCTCGGCCAGGGCGGCGTCCGTCCAGATCTGCACCTTGGGGACGACGCGGTGCTCGCCCTCGCCCGACTCCAGCAGGGCCGCCAGTTCGGAGGCGTCGGCCCCCAGGGCGTCTCGGGTGAACCGCAGGCGGTGGGTCAGCGGGACCGTGAAGGGTACGTCGAACCGATCGGCGTCCCGGTCCTGTAACAGACCCGGCCCGGACGAACGCGACCCGGACGGCGGGGCCGGAACGGCGGCGGGGGACGCCGGGCGGGAGGGATCAGACACGGCAGACGGAGCGTACGGGGCCGGTGGCGCGGGGGACCGCGGTCTCCCGCATCATTCCTTGTCGATGGGGGTGGAGGAAACCCGGCGACGTTCCACCCTAGAGGCGGTTCGGGACGAGTCCACGGGTGATTCCCCGAGGGCGGCGCTCCGGCCCGGCGCCGGCGGACGGCGGGTGGTTTCCCCCTCACAGACGGTTCCCGCGCTCGCCGCGCGCCCTGTCGCCGGCGGCCCGACGCCAATTGCGGCCCCCTGATTCTCGACGTATCGTGACTGCGTTCCCGCTCGGGAACTCGTTCCGGCCACTCGTTCCCCTGTCTGTCTGGTATGCACCACGCCCCCCCCCCGCGGACGGTCCGGCCGTGGGCGACGGCCCGGCGGACGGTCCGCCCCGTTGCGGCGGGCCTGTGCGGCGTCGCGCTGCTGTGCGGGCTGCTGTGCGGGGCCGCGGTCGCCCAGGACGACGCCGCGGAGTCCTCCGCGCTGGACGGGCCGGAGCGGGCGTTTTTGGAAGGCCTGCGGGAACGGCGGATGGCGGATTACGCCCTGCTGGAGATCGACCGCCTCGCCGCCGACGAGGATACGCCGGCGGAACTGAAGACCGCGCTGCCCTACGAGCGGGCCCTCACCCTGCTGAGCCTCGCCCGCACCGCCGGCCCGGGGGCGAACGCCCGCGCCCGGCTGGACGAGGCCTCGGCGCTGCTGGAGGACTTCGCCCTCAAGAACCCGAACCACCCCCTCGCCGGCGACGCCCAGTTCCTGCGGGCGGAGATCCTGCAACAGGCCGCCGCCGATTTGCTGGACGTGGACGACCCGGTCGCGCTGCCGGAGGAGACGAAAACGCAGGCCCGGCGCCTGCTGGAAGACGCCGAACGGGTCTACGGTCGGGCCCGCGAAGGCCTGGAACGGACGATCCGGGAGATCGGCCTGGAGCAGCGGGACGACGCCGCCGTCGCCCGCCGCACCGCCGCCGAGGGCCGGCTGATCCGGGCCCGGGTGGAGGCCGCCCGCGTGGTGTTCCGCCGGGCCCAGACCTACCCGGTCGGCAGCCCGGACCGCAGCCGCCTGCTGGACGAGGCCGACGCCCCGCTGGAGGAGTTGCGCAACGACTTCCGCCGCAAAATCGGGGCGCTGCCGGGCCGCATTATTCAGGGCCAGATCCGCATGGCCCGCGTGCCGGAGGACCCGGAGGCGGTCAAGGCGCTCTCCGGCGAGGAGAAAGCCGAGGCCGTCAAACAGCTGACCACCGCCGCGGCGATCCTGGAGGAAGTGGTCAATCAGGAGCCGCCCGGCGGCGCCGGCCCCGCGGTGCGGGCGGCGGTCGACCGGCTCCGCGGGACGGCCCAGCGGTTGCGGTTGTCGGTCCTCAACCACCCGCTCAAGGCCGATCATCAGACCGTCGTCACCCAGGCGACGAACTGGCTGGACGCCGACCGCGCCCGCGGCGGCACGGACACCGGCGCCGGGGTGATCTTCGAGCGCGGCATCGCCCACGAGCGCGGCGCCCCGGCGGAGGACGGCCGCGAGCGCACCCAGGCGCTGCGGGCCGCCCTGACCGACTTCCAAACCGCCGCCCGCCGCAGCGACGCGGTCCGCGGCCCGGCGACCCTCGCCGCCGACCGCGTGCGGGAGAAGCTCGGCCTGGATCGGGACGAGCCCCGCAGCTTCGCCGACGCCTTCGACGCCGCCCAGGCGCTGCTCCGCCAGCTCAAGGAGAAGCAGGACGCCGTCGCCGCCGCCGAGAGCCCGGAGGACAAGGCCGCCGCCCAGGGGGACCTGGACTCCCTGCTGTCGGAGATCGCCCGGCTGCTCAACGCCGCCAACACGCTGGCGGATTCGACCACCAACGTCGGCGAGTTGAACCGGGCCCGCTACCTGCTGGCGTACGTCAACGCCCTGTCCGGCCGTAATTACGAGGCCGCCGTGCTGGCGGAGCACGTCGCCAAGCACTTCACCCCCCCGCCGCCGGACCCGGAGAACCAGAACGCCCCGGACCAGTCCGCCATCCCGCTGCAGGCCGCCAGCACGGCGGCGCTGGCCTGGACGCAGGCCTACCAGTCCCGGCCGGAGGGCTTCGACGGCGATTTCGAGCTGGCCCAGTTGGAGCGGATGGCCTCCTGGATCGCGGAGCAGTACCCCGACAGCGACCAGGCCACCAAGGCCCGCGTGACCCTCGGCCGCGTGCTGCTGAACGAGGGCGAACTGGCCCGCGCCGCCGAGGCGTTCGCCGCGATCCCCGAGTCCGACCCCGGCTACGCCGACGCCCAGCTGCGGGCCGGCGACGCCCTCTGGCGCCGCAGCCTGGAGCTGGCCCGGGCCGAGGCGGCCGACGACCCCGCGACCGCGCCCCCCGCCGGCGACCCGTCTGCCGACGAACCGGGCCCGGAAACCCTGCGTGAGGAGGCCAAGCAGTACCTGCAACGCGGCGTCGCCAAGGCCGAGGCCGCCCTCAGCGGCGACGCGGAGCCTTCGCCCGCGCTGGTGATCGGCAAAACGACGCTCGCCCAGATTTATAACGGCGAGGGCGAGTTCCAGAAGGCCGTCGACGAACTGACCGGCGGCAAGGCGAAGGTGAAGAACGCCGTCGCCGCCCCCGGGGAGGGCGAACGGCCCGAGCGGGGGATCGAAAGCGCCGCGTTCGCCAAGATCGTTTATCAACAATTGTTGCGGGCTCAGATCGGCCTCAAAAACATCGACGCCGCCCGGGAGACGATCAAGGAGGTCCAGTCCGTCAGCGCCGGCGGGGACGTGGGCGTGTTCGTCTCGCTGGGCCGGCAGATTCAGGACGAACTCGAGGGCATCCCGCCCGGCCCGGAACGGGACGAGGCGCGGGCGAACCTCGTCAGCTTCCTGGAGGAGATCGCCGGTTCGGACGACCAGACGTTCGGCTCGCTGATGTGGGTCGCGGAGACCTACGCCGGCCTCGCCGAGAGCCTGCCGGAGAACTCCGCCCAGGCCCGGCAGTACTACGACGCCGCCGCGAAGGCCCTGCGGTCCGCCGCGCAAAACCATCTGCCGGACGAGAACCGGGAGTCCGCGGAGAACGCCGTGCGGCTGCGGCTGGCCGAGGTGCTGGCCGGCGCCGGCAAGTACCAGGAGGGCTACGCCCAGGTCGAACAGGTGCTCGAGGGCAAGCCGAACGCCCTGAACGTGCAGACCGTCGCCGCCAATCTGCTGGCTGACTGGGGCGCGGCCGAGGCCGACGCCGCCACGCTGGTCAAAGCCCTCACCGGGGACGAGGCGGCCCACGTCTGGGGCTGGGGCAAGATTTCCCAGATGCTCGCCCGGCAACTGGCGACGCCGGAGGGGGATCGTTTTCAAGACGACTACAACGACGCCCGCCTCCAGATCCCCACGGTGCGGGCCGCCCTGGCCGAGACGAAGTCCGGCGAGGAGCGGAAGGCCGAGTACCAGAAGGCGGAGAAGGAACTGCTCTCTTGGGTGACGTTGACCCCGCCGGACAAGATCGCCCCGGAAACCCGCGCGCGGGCCGAGGAACTGTACCGCAGCCTGCAGGAGAGCCGGGGCGTGACCGCGCCGGAGCCGCTGCCGGCCGGCGGCGCCCCCGCCGGAACCCCCTCCGGCGACGGCGGGGACTCCCAACTAGCCGACGCCGGCGACGGGACCGCCCCGCAGAACGCCGCGTCCCCCAACGCCGCGGCGGAAGACGAGGACGAGGGCCCGAACGTCGTGCTGCTGATCGTCGGGCTGGTGGTCCTGTCGCTGATCACGATCGGGGCGATCGTCGCCTTCAAGCCGAAGCCCCGGAAGCGGGCCGCCCGCCGCTCGACCGGCAAACCGCGGGACGACGGCGCCACGCACGCCAAGATGAAGGGGCACGGGGTGGTGCGCAGCTCGCTGCCGGAGATCGCCCCGATCCCCGCCGCCGCGCCGGCCGCCGACGAGGACGACGGGCCGACCGGCACCGGCTTCCCGGACTTCTCCGCCCTGCCGCAGAAGAAAGCCTCCAAGCCCGCCGCCGGAACCGCCCCGCGGACCCGCTCCGGCTCGTCCAGTTCCGGCACGTCCGGCCCGGAAGCCGTCAAACGGCGGCGGTCCTCGTCCGGTTCGTCCTCCGGCTCGTCCGTGAGCGGGAGTTCCTCCAGCGGGAAGACGCGGCGGTCCGCCGGCTCCGGCGCCGCCGCGCCGGACGGCAAAACGGTTCGCCGCCGCTCCTCCTCGTCGGGGTCGTCGGGCTCTTCGTCGTCCGGTTCGTCTTCATCCGACGCGCCCCGCAAGCGGCGGCCGAAGCCGCCTTCGGAATAGCCCCCGCGGCCGCCCGCCCCGCCGCGGTCCGCTCCGCGGCGCGTTTCGCCGCCTGCCGGCCGTCGCCCCGTTCGCTCCGACTTTCGCTCGCCCGATGATCGCCCTTCCGCTTCCCGCCGCCCGTCGCTCCGGCTCCCGGCCCGCCGCGACCCGGTTCGCCGTGATTTGGGGTGCCGCCGCGTTCGCCCTGCTGGCGGCGCCGGCGTGGGCGGACTCCGTGACGCCCCGGGGCGAGCCGACGATCCCCGGGACGATCACCGCCGGCGACCGCAGCGAACTGACGATCAAGCCCGCGACCGACCCGGCGGAGACGGTTCCGGCCGCGGAGATCGCGGAGGTGAGTTGGGACGGCGAACCGGCGACGATGGGCGCCGCCCGCGGCCGCGAGGGCCGCGGCGACCTGGTGGGGGCGCTGGAGGTCTACCGCGAAGCGGCCCCGAAAATGGCGAGCATCGGCCCGCTCGCCAAGGCGGACGGGCAGTTCCTAGTGGCCCGCGTGCTGGGCAAGCTGGCCCTGAACGACCCCGCCCGCCGGGCGGAGGCCGTCGCCTCGCTGCAGCAGTTCGTCAAGGACTACCCGGACCACTTCCGCACCGACCCGGCCCTGCGGATGCTGGTCGACGTGCAAACCGCCGCCGGCGAGCTGGACGCCGCCGCCGCGACGCTGGAACAGCTCAAGCAGAGCCCGTCGGAAGAGTTCCAAACGGCCGCCGCCGTCGCCGAAGGTCAGCTGGCGTTGAAGCGGAACGAGGCGGACGCCGCCCTGAGCGCCTTCGATTCCGTGCTGCAGAACGCCGAGGGCCGGGCCGCCGCGGAGGCGAAGATCGGCCGGGCGGCGGCGCTGACGCGGCTCAACCGGCACGACGAGGCGCTGACCGTGTTGGAGGGCGTGCTGGACGAAACCGACGCGAGCGACGCCGAACTGCGGGCCGCCGCCCACGTCGGCCGGGGCGAGAGCCTGCAGGCGACCGGAGAAACCAAACCGGCGATCCTCGAATACCTCAAAGTCGATGTGCTCTACTCCGGGGCCAGCGCCGCGCATGCGGAGAGCCTGTATCATTTGTCCCGGCTGTGGGCGACCGTGGGCCTGCCGGAGCGGGCCGCCGAAGCCGCCGCCAAATTGAAGACCAATTACCCGAACAGCGACTGGGCCGGAAAGCTGTCCGCCGGCTGATTTCCGCCGGCTGATTTCCGCCCGCCGCCGCGTCCCCGACCCGCGGTCCCGCCCGCCCGTTTAGACCGCCCGTTTAGACCGCCCGTTTAGACCGCCGCCCCGACCGCCCGCTCAGCCCCCGGCCGACGCCCCGCGTCCCGCCCGTCATCGTTCCCGCTCACCTTCCGACCGGTTCCCGCCGTCCCGCCATGTCCCGCCGCTTCGCGTCCGCCCTGTTGTTGGGCCTGTTCCTGCTGACCCCCGCGGCGAGCTTCGCCCAAGACGTGGACGCCGCCCCCGCCGGGGGCGCCGATCCCGCGACCGCCGCGGCGCCGGAGAGCCAGAACTTCCTGGTCTGGATGTTGGAGGCGAACGGCTGGCTGTTCGGCCTGATCTTCCTGACGCTCTCGTTCGTCACCGTGGCCCTGATCACGCTGAACGTGCTCAAGGTGCGGCGGCAGAACTTCCTGCCGGACGGCTTCGTGGAGGACTTCGAGGCCGAACTGGGCGCCAAGAATTATCAGGGCGCCTACGAGTTGGCCCGCGAGGACGAGAGCGTGGTGGCCCGCGTGCTCGCCGCCGGGCTGGGGCGGCTGAACCGCGGCTACCCGGAGGCCGTCGAGGCGATGCAGGAGGTCGGCGAGGACGAAAACATGACCTACGAGCACAGCCTCAGCTACCTGGCGCTGCTGGGCGCCATCGCCCCGATGCTGGGCCTGCTGGGGACGGTCTCCGGCATGATCGCCTCCTTCCAGACGATCGCCCAGAGCACCACCGCCCCCAAACCGGCCGAGCTGGCCCAGGGCATTTCGCAGGCGCTCTTCACCACGCTGGAAGGGCTGGCGATCGCGATCCCCGCGATGGTCGCCTACAGCCTGCTGCGGAACCGCGTGGCCCGCTACATCCTGGAGGTGGGCATCGTCAGCGAGGGCCTGATGCAGCGCTTCAGCGCCCTGGGGCGGACCAAGAAGGACGCCTGAGCCCGATCCCCCGGTCCCATTTATAGCCCCCACCGCCGGAGCGGACGATGCGCGTCAAAGAGCGGGAACCGAACGTCGCGGAGGTCGATATGACCCCGATGATCGACATCGTGTTCCAACTAATCGCCTTCTTTATGGTGATTACGAACTTCGAAAACACCCGCGCCGACGAGCGGGTCAAGCTGCCGATCGACGCCATCGCCCGCCCCATCGAGGCTCCCCGCGACAAGGACCTGCTGCTTAACGTCGGGTTCAACCGCAACGCCGACGGGTCGGTGATCGGCGACCCGGACGAGGCGTTGGTGTTCGACCAGGCCGACGAGGGGAAGGGCGTGCCGATCCCGCAGGCCGACGCGATCCTCGCCCGGGAGGCCCGCGGCTTTCAGGACGAGGGCACGAAGCTGGAGGACGTGACCGTGGTCATCCGGGCCGACGCGGAGGTCCCCAGCGGACAGATTCAAAACCTGATTTCCAAAGCGCAGGCCCAACAGTTCACGCTGTTCGCGGTCAAGGCCCAGCAGGAAGAACAGTGACCGACGCCGCAACGACGGGCGCCGCAACGACGGGCGTCGCGGCGTCCCCCACCGATCAGCGAGTTTGAAAGCGCACCCATGAAATTCCGCGGCGGCAGCAAGGCCGAAAAAATCGCGCCGCAGATGGCGCCGATGATCGACGTCGTGTTTCAGCTCCTGATTTTCTTTATGCTGACGTTGAAGATCGTCGCCCCGGAGGGCGAGTTCGGCATTAATATGCCGCTGGGCCAGGGCAACTCCGAAAGCGACTCGCTGATCCCGGAGATGGACGTCCGCGTGCTGGCCACGCCGACCGGGGAGCTGGGGGCGTTGCAGCTCAACGGCGTGAACCTCGGCAACGACGAGGCGGCGTTCGCCGAACTGACGAGCAAGATCCGCGCGATCGCCGGCGACCCCAGCGGGGAGACCCCCAACGAGGAGCTGTCCGTCACGATCGATCCGGACTACGACCTGAACTACCGCTGGTTCATTAAAACCGTGGGCGCCGTCAGCGGCGACAAACTGCCGGACGGCACGACCGTCCCGCTGGTCGGCAACATCAAATTCGCCCAGGCTCGGCAACCGCGGTAGGGGCGGAGCGATCGCATGTGAGCCCGGAGCGCAAGCTCCGGCCGCGCGTCGCCTGAGGTGCCATCGGGCGTCACCGCCGACAGGGGACGGGAGATTAAGGTTGCCGGCTCAATGAAGGACCTGTTTGCGATGTTCGGTTTCACACCCGACGTGGTTCGCTGGTCGGAACTTTCGCCGGAAGAACGGGGGTTCGCGTGGCTCGAGGAGAATTATGGTCCTCTCCCGCGAACGCATCTCGAGTCGATCGCCAAAGTGGAACTGGAGGATCGGCGACGACTGATCGCTTGGCTCGACCGGCTACTCCCGTGGGAATCGGCCGACCGCCTGGGCTTCCCGCTTTGTGAGCGTCTGCGGCTGCCCGACGAGTCCTGGAACACCGATGCCGGCGTCGAGTCCGTACGCCAATGGCTGTACGGCCGGTCCGTGCCGTACGGAACGACGATTTATGCGTTCTACGATCGTCGACAAGCGCTCCGCATGCCTTGGCGGCTGCTCGTGAAATACTGGGACGCGTTTGCTTGGTCCGTCGGCGACTCGATGATTGCGACGGACTCCACAGGCCAATGGGCCTGCGTGTTTCACCATGAAAACGTCATTGAGTTTGGTCGCTACGGCCGAACCGAGCCTCTGGTCAATAACGGATACGCTATCTGAAGAGCAATCAGGCGTCGCTGCCCCTTCACCCCCGACCCCTCTCCCCCAAAAGGGGGCGAGGGGGGACACGATCTGCGGACGATGAGAAGAGGTTCGCTGCGCTCTGCTCCCCTCTCCCTGGAGGGAGAGGGGCCGGGGGTGAGGGGGGCGAACGGTTCACCCGTTCCCGCTCATTGCGGTGATCAATCGTCTGACGGGTGAGCCGGCGGGCGGTGAACGGCGTGAGGGCGGCCCTATTCCTCGTCGTCGTCCCGGCGGCGGCGGTTGCGTTCGTATTCTTCGAACTCGCGCTCGAACTCCGCCTCGCAGGCCGGGCAGGCGTCGGAGGTGCTGAAGTGCTGGACCCACCGCACCGGGTCGAGTTCCGGGTGCGTTAATTCGGTGGGGCAGATCTCCTCCAGCAGGTAGGCGTAGCTCTCGCGGGGGGTGAAGTGCTCGCAGACGTCTAGGGCGATGCCGTGCTCCGCCAAGCGGGAGAGCAGCAGTTTGAGCGCGGCCTCGACCTTGGCGTCGTCCAGCTGCTCGGGCCGGCGGAGCCGCAGGGGCGGATCGAACACCTGCCCGATCGGCACGCCGGCGCCGCCCTCGATCAGGGCTTCGAGCCGCCGGAGGTCCTCGCCGAACTGCCCGCCGGGGGCCTCGCCCTCGCCGAACCCGCCTTCGTAACCGTCGTCGCCGAAGCCCCCGAAGCCGCTGCCGAACAGGTCGGGCATCGCGTCCCGGTCGAGGGCGTCGGCGTCGTCATCGAGGGCGTCCTGCAGGGCAGGGTCGAACAGGCCGAACGGGTCGTCGTCCTCGTCGTCGAACAGCGCCTCGCCGTCGGCGTAGGGGGCGTCGTCCTCTTCGTCGTCGTACCCGAGGCGGAAATCGCCGTCGTCGGAGTAGCCCGCCCGTTCGTCGTCGTCCCGGTCGGAGCCGGCGACGAGGTCCGGGTCGTCCAGGTCGTCCTCCTCGTCGTGGGAGGGCAGTTCGGTGATGACGGGGCCGGCGAGGTGCAGGCGGACGCGGCCGTTCTGACTGTCCCATTCCAACCGCAACAGGTCGCGGCCGGGGCGGGCGGGGTCGGAGCTCGGCCGGGCGGGGGTGGGGCCGGAGGCCGGCGGGGTGAGGCCGGCGGCGGGGCCGTGATCGCCGCTCCGCAGGGCGCCGCCGGGCTCGCGGGGGCCGGGGCGGTCGAGGGTCATCGGGCCGGTCGGGCCGACCTGCTGCCAGGCGAGGGCTTCGGAGAGCTCCGGCGGGGTGAAGATCTGCACGCCGTCGGGGGCGGACTCGAACCGCACCCGTTTGCCGCGGAGGCCCTCGCCGGCGTCGCCGGTGAGGTTCAGCGTGATGGGGTGTTCCTGGCCCCGCAGCTTGATCCAGCCGCACACGGCGTAGGGGCGGGTGTTGTCGATCTCTCCGCTGACGACCAGCGGGCCGAGCCGCACCGGTTTTTTGCCGGCCGCGGTCAGCGGCGGGACGCCGTCGCCGGATTCGTCGCCGGGTCGCCCGTCGCCGGGGGGGCCGCCGTTGGGAACGCCGAGCCGGTTGGTGGGGGGCCGGTTGTCGCTGGGCACGCTCACGTCTCCGGTTCTCCCGTTGAGGTGCGGGCGAGGCGAATCCGGCCGAACCGGTCGGACCCGTCGTCCGCTGGGGGAAGTGTACGCCACCCGGCCGCGGGGTGAAACGGGGGGTTCTCCCCGGCGCCGCGGATCCGGGCGGGGGCGGGGCTCGCGGAAGGCGGAACCGTCGCCGCCGGTCGGACCCGCTGGGGGCGTTCCCGGTTCGTGGTTCCCCCTTTCCCGCAGGGGCTCTCCGAGCCGTAGGGTCCGACGCGCGCCGCCTCAGGGCCACGGCGAACCGGGGGGAGCGTCAGGCGGACCGCAGCAGACCGGCCAATTGGGGGCCGAGGGACCGCAACGCCCGGCCGCGGTGGGAGAGGGCCCGCTTCACCGCCGCCGGCAGTTCGCCGAAGGTGCGGTGCAGCTCGCGGATTTCGAACAGCGGGTCGTAACCGAACCCCCCGGTCCCCCGGCGCTCGGCGGCGATGCGGCCGCGGCAGGCGTCCTCGGCGGTCAGCACGACGTCCCCGGCGGGGTCGGCCACCGCGACGCTGCTCACGTACCCGGCGCCGCGCTTCTCCGGCGGGACGTCGTCCAGTTCGCGCAGCAATTTGTCGTTGTTGGCCTCGTCGTCGCCGTGCGTGCCGGCGTAGCGGGCGCTGTACACGCCCGGCGCCCCCTTCAGCGCGTCCACGCACAGGCCGCTGTCCTCGCCCAGCACGAACCCGGTCCCGTCGGCGAAGGGGGGGACCCCCTGCTCAGCGAGGAACCGGGCCGTCTGCGTCGCTTTGAGGGCGGCGTTGGCGGCGAAGGTTTCGCCGTCTTCGACCACTTCCGGAACCGGGCCGTATTGGGCCAGTTCGCCGCCCTCGTCAAAAACGGAGACGTCCCGCACCGCGTCGCCGCTCACTCCGTAGCGGGCGAGGAGATCGACGACCTCCGCCAGTTTTTTCCGGTTGCGGGTGGCGAGGATGAGCAATGTCGGACGTCGGATTTGGGATGGGGGACGGAGGGGCTTGGGGCGGCGTCGAACGGGGCATATCCGCCATCCGACATCCCCAATCCCACATTCCTCAGATCGTCATCGCACTGAACCCGCCGTCGACGCAGAGGTTCACGCCGGTCATGAACCGGCCGGCGTCGGAGGCGAGCAGCAGCACGGCGCCGGCCAGTTCGCCGGGGTCGCCGAAGCGGTTCATCGGGGTGTGGTTCATGATCGCCGCGACCCGCTCCTCGGAGAGGATGTCGCGGTTCTGCTCCGCCGGGAAGAAGCCGGGGGAGAGCGCGTTCACCCGCACGCCCCGCGGAGCCCACTCCCGGGCGAGGTTGCGGGTGAGGTTCAGCACCGCCGCCTTGCTGGCGCTGTAGGTGAAGACTTTGGAGAGCGGGATCTCCGCGGACATGCTGGCCAAATTAATCACGCTGCCGGAGCCCCGCTTCAGCATCGGCGGGCAGAGAACCTGACAGGCCAGCCGGACCGAATCGAGGTTCACCTTGAAGATCTTGTGCCACTCGTCGTCGGAGATCTCCAGGAACGGCGTGGCGGCGTTCACCCCGGCGGCGTTCACCAGCACGTCCGGGGCGGCGCCCTCGGCCAGCAGGGCGTCGCGGAGGCTTTCGAAATCCTCCCGGCGGGTGGCGTCGGCGGTCATGACCCGGGCGGTTCCGCCGGCGGCCTTGATGCGGTCGGCGACCTCGTTGCCGGCGGCCTCCCCGCGGCCGACGATGATCAACTCGGCGCCGGCGGCGGCCAGGGTTTCGGCGATCGCCCCGCCCAGCACGCCGGTGCCGCCGACGACCACGGCCCGACGGTCGGTCAGGTCGAACAGCTCTGCCGGCGGGGTCGCGGCGGGGGAGGGGGTACGGTCGCCCTCGGGGGCGGTCGGGTCGTTCTCGGGTGCGGCCATGCCCGCAGGGTAACGAGCCGCCCCGCAGCCCACACGCCGCCGGCCCCGCTCCCCGCCCCAGGGGCGAGGAGGGAGGCCGCGTCACCCGCCGGGGGCGGCGGCGCCGGGGCCGCCGCCGGGGACGAACAGTTCGCCCAACAGGAAGCGGATCGCTTCCTCCCGAACCTGCCGGCCGGTCTGCACCTGGACCCGCGGGCGGCGGACCGTCCCGCCGACGTGCAGATAGACCACGCGGTCCCGCAGCAGGCGGGCGGCCCGGAGGGCGAAGCCGACCGGCGTGGGCCCGGCGGATTCCTCGATCAGGCGGAGGAGCACGTCCTCGGTGACGTTGCGGGGGCCGGTGTCGGCGACGACCTCCAGGTCCAGCCGCCCGGCGGGCAGCGCCGCGGTCCCGCTGGCGAACAGCCGGATGCCGGGGCCGGAGAGCGTCAGCTTCTCGATCCGGGCGATGGAGTTCCGCAACCGCACCGCCAGCTCGCCGGTGCGGGCCGTCGCGGGGCCGCGGAACTTCAGGAAGGGCTGGAGCGCGCTGAGCACCGGCAAGCCCTGCGGGGAGGGGTTCAACAGGATCAGCCGGGCCTCGCCCTCCAGGTCCTCCAGCCCGTCGACGGCCCGGCCGGCCAGCGTGACGGAGCCGGCGACGCGGCCGCCGGTCAGGTTCCCGCCGGCCCCCCGGGTGAACACGTTGGAGTCCACGCCCCGCAGGTCCAGATCGACGTCCAGCCCCACGCCGGGGCTGCGGCCGAAATCGACCACGGCGGCGCCCTCCACGGAGCCGCCGCCCAGCGTGGCGCTGGCCCCGCCGATCCGCACCCGGCCGGAGCCGGCGGCGGGGGTGTAGACCAGCTCGGTGGGCAGCCGCCACCGGGAGACGTCGAACAGGTATTCGTTCCCCGGCCGACCGGGGGCCTCCGCGGCGAGGAACCGTCCGCGGTCCAGTTCCACCTGACCCCGCAGGGAAATGGAGTGCACCCCGAGCACGCCGTTCAGCCGCGCGCCCAGCCGGCCGGTGACGTTCTCGCCCAGCCAGGGGACCGGGGCGAAGGCGCGGGCGGCTTCGGCGTCGCGGAGCAGCAGTTCGATCCGCACCGCGCCGTTCAGGGAGTCGCCGCCGGGCGGGGGGCCCACGGTCAACTGGAACGTGCCGCCGGCGTAGCGGCCGTTGCGGAGTTCGCCGGTCCAGTCGGTCGGGTCGCGGGCGTCGATCGCCAGGGCGGCGTCGTTGACGAGTTGCTTGCCGCCCCAGGTGACCTGTCGCAGCCGCACCGTACCGGTCAGCCGGGGCGGGGGGCCGGATCGCAGGGATTCGACCTCCGCCGGCGGGAGCGTCGGCAGGGCGGCGCAGCCGGGCGGGGGGGCGACGCCGGGCAGCAGCGCCGCCAGATCGACCGGCGGGCCCTCGGGGTGGGAGTCGAACCGCAGGCACAGGTCGGCCTGCCCGCGGAGCGACGGCGCCGCCCCGCTGCGGCCGCGGAGGACCGATTCCAGTTCCAACAGATCCCCGTTCCGCACCCCCGCCGAGGCGACCACCCGCAACGGCCAGGAACCGAAGCCGAAGTCGTTGGAGTCCGCGGCGGCCGGTCTCACGGCGACCGATTCCCCGGCGATCGGGTCCGTGACGACGGCGGGCACGGCGGCCGGGTCCAACGCCCCCGCGGGCGTAACCGGGGCGGGGGCGACGGCGAGCCGCGGGGTCGGTTCCACGGCCGGCGGGAGCGGGCGGAACGCGGCGGCGGCGCCGAGGTCCCCGCCGAGCCCGCGGGCCTCCAGCCCCCCCTTGCCCACGCCCCCGGCCAGTTCGGCGGTGAGGATCGCGTCCCGCAGCCGCACCGGCCGCCCGGCGCCGCTGCGCCGCACGACCGTCAGCAGGTCGCTGGTCACCCGGCCGTTTAGGGCGACGGTCTTCAGCGACAGCCGCCCGGCCGGCCAGGCGGAGGCGATCCGCACGGTGGCGGCGCCGGTCAGCGCCGGTTCGGTCCCGCCAGCGGCCGGGTCGAACCGCGGCGGGGAGGCCGCCGTCAGCAACGCGCCCACGTCCCCGCCGACCCACGCCAGCGTCGCGGTCCCGTTCTTCTCCGGCTCGACCTTGTCCTGCTCAACCGGGGGCGCCGGCGAGCCGACGGAGGGTTCCGCGGCGGGTTCGTCCCGCGGCAGGGGGACGGACGCCGT
Source organism: Alienimonas sp. DA493 (assembly GCF_043951915.1). NCBI lineage: Bacteria > Pseudomonadati > Planctomycetota > Planctomycetia > Planctomycetales > Planctomycetaceae > Alienimonas > Alienimonas sp. DA493. Next base: position 15,092 of record NZ_JBINJD010000016.1, read on the forward strand.
CACCCGCAGGTCGCCGTCGGCCAGCTTCGCCGCCAGCCGCTCCACCGTCAGCCGGGTGCCGCCGCGGGCGGGGTGAGCGACGGACAGGTCCGTCGTCACGTCGGTCAGCACGACCGGGCCGAGGCCGGGGAAGTCCTCGTCCGGGGGGACTTCGAGGGCGAACCGCTCCGAGGTCAGGTCGGCGTCGACGTTCCACGGGGCGGCCGCCTCAGGGGAGCCCTCGGGCGCCGCCGGGTCGCCCAGCCGGCCGTCCGCGGTCAGGGAGAAGTTCAACGCCCCGCCCAGCGCGACGGGGCTGTCGGGGGAATCCGGCCCCAGCTCCCGCACGGCCAGCGGCAGCACGGGCGCCAGCCGCCGGGCGAGGTCGCGGGGGTCGGCGCCGGTGACGTTCGCCGCCGCGGCCCAGGGTCGGGCGCCGTCGGTCCGCAGCTCCGCCCGCCCGGAGGCCGCCGCCTGCCCCAGAGCCACGCCCAGCCGGTTCACCCGGATCACGTTCTCGTCGGCCTCCGCGGCGAGCGTCAGCAGGTCGATCCCCACGCCGAACGCCGTCACCTCCTCGCCGGAGAGGGACAGCGTCCCCCGCAGGTCGGCGGGGTCGTCGGAGCCGGACAGGTCCGCGCCCAGCGTGACGGTCCCGGCGAACGCCTCCGGACCGGTCGGCAGCCCGGCCAGCGGCCCGCCGGCGGCGGCCCCGGAGCCGCCTTCCTCCCCGAGCACCCCCGCGGCGGCGAGGCCCGGGGCGGCGACCGCCAGCGGCAGGTCGTCGGCGTCGAACTTCAGTTTGAACGGGTGCGGCTCCCGCCGGGACCGCGATCCGGAGGCGGTCAGCGTGCCGACCCGCGGCTCGGCGTCCGGCGGGTTCGATCCGGAAACGGGGTCCGGCGGGGCGAGGAAGCGGGCTTTGAAGGAGTTTACCGTCAGCCGCTCCGGGGTGAGGGCGACCTCCGCGGCCAGCGACGGCAGCGCCAACCCCGGCGCCAGCCTCGGCAGACGGACGTCGGACGCCCGCAGCACGCCCTCGGCGGTCTCCAGGTGGAGCGGTTCCAGCGTGCCGGTCGCGGCGATCTGTCCCAGCGTGGAGCCGCGGCGGGCGCCGGCGAGGGGCGCCTCTGCGGCGGCGGGCTCCTCGGGGGCGGGGAAGCCGAGGGCGCCCAGCAGCGGGGGGAGCAGGGCGTCGGTCGGCCACTCGTCCCACCGCAGCGTCGCCCGGAACGGCCGCGGCGCCGACAGCCCGACGGCGCCCTCGCCCGTCAGCCGCCCCCGGGCCGTCTGACTCCCGTTCGGCGGAACGGGCACGAGCAGCAGGTCGCGCCACTGGAAGGAGTCGTTCGCGACGCCGAACTTCGTGGACGCCTCCCGCAAGGCGATCCTCCCCCCGCCGGGCAGCGCGAGCGTCGGCTTCCGCAGCGTGACGGAGCCGTCCGCCGCCGCCACCCGGAAGCCGCGGCGGGGCACGCAGGGGTCGTTCGGGTCGGTGGCGTCCGGGTCCGGCGGCGGGGGGAACCGCACGTCGATCCGGCCGTTGCCCGCGGCGACGCCGTTCAGCCCGTACTCCGGCGGCAGCAGGTCCGCCGGCAGCCGGGTCAGGTCGAGGTTCGACAGGGTCAGTTCGGCCGTCAGCGGCAGGTCGGGACGGTCGAAGTCCACCGCGGCGATGCCCGTCAGGGACCCGCCCGGCGCCTCGCCCTCTTCGCCCTCGCCTTCGCCGGCGCCGGCGCCCTCGAAGGCGACGTTCACCTCGGCGGCGGTCAGGCGGTCGTCGGCGAGGCGGAGGTCCGCCGACAGCGTCTCCACCGGCAGGGAGAACAGCCGCAGACCGGTCCCCCGCACGTCCGCCCGCACCTGTTCGAGCCCCCACGGGTTCGCCGGCCCGCGGGCCCGGCCGGCGGCGGCGAACCGGCCCTGCCGGGCCACCAGCCACTCCGGCGGGCGGACGCACTCCGGGATCAGGTCGAACGCGGCGGCGGTGACCTCGCCCAGCCGGCCCTCGGCGGTCCAGCCGTCCGGGCCGACGGCGGCGCCGCCGGTGAAGGTCCCGCGGTCGGTGACCGCCCGCACGTCCGTCAGCGCCGCCTCCCCGTTCGCCACCGACAGGTTCCCCGCCACGTCGAACACCGGCACGTCGTACACCCGCAGGTTGTCCCCGCTGAGGGTCAGTTCCGCGGCGGTGAGGGCCCGCGGCTCCAGCGTGCCCGCCAGCGTGCCCGCCAGCGTGAGCGAACCCTCCCCCGCCAACGCCCCGGCCGGCGGGCGGATCGGCTCCGGCAGGGCTTCGAGCAGCCGGGGGGCGAGGTCCGTGGCGGTCAGTTCCGTGGTCCAGGCGCCGGCGCCGGTGAGATCCGCGGTCGCCGAACCGACCACGCTGCCGGCCTCGGTGCGCAGCACGACGTTCGTCAGTTTGATCGCGTCCGGGCCGTCCTCGTCCACGGCGTCGCCGTCGTTGCCGGGGTCGGCCTCGCCGTCGTTCCCGCGTTCGGGGGAGTAGGCGACGGCGAGGTCGGCGCTGAGCGTCGTCACCGCCAATCCGTTCACGGACAGCGGGTCTCCGTCCGGCTGCAGCGCGGAGCCGCCGCGGAGCGTCGCGGCGAGGGAGACGGCGGCGGGTTCCAGCGTCCCTTCGGCCTGCGCGTCCAGAGCCGCCGTGCCCGCGACGTTCGCCGGCAGCCAGTGGGGCGGCTCGTCCGGGAACAGGGCGGTGAGCAGGGCCAGATCGAACCGCTCGCTGGTCGCCGTCGCTTCGAACGGATGCGGCGCGACGACGCCCAGCTCCCCGGCGCCGCGGAGCGGTTGCCCGGCGATCAGCGCGTTGAACCGATCGAGTTCGGCGACGCCGTCGTCCAGGGCGAGGGCGGCGTCCAGGTCGTCCAGCGCCCGGCCGGCGACCGTCAGCCCGGTGGCGGCGATCTCAGCGGTCGCCTCGTACGCCGCCAAGTCGTCGCGCTGCGGCCAAGGCACGCGGCCCGTCACCGTGCCGGTCAACGTCCCGCCGGACACGGGCAGGTCGTCGCCCAGGTAATCCCACAGCAGGGAGAGCGGCACGTCGGTCGCGGCGAGGTCGACGGCCGCCTCGGTCTGCGCCTCCTCGGTCAGCGGGAGCGCGGCGGAGCCGGTCAGCCGGCCGAGTCGCCCGTCCACCGGCAGTTCGAGGGCGAGGTTTTCCAAGACGAGCGTCTCGTTCGCCACGGACAGGCGCGCCGTCACCTCCGACAGCGGCGTGCCGAGGACCGTCAGATTTTCCCCGTCGAAGGTCAGGTCCGCGGCGGCGACCGTCCGCGGCTCCAGCGTGCCGGCGGCCGTGCCGCGGGCCGACAGCGTGCCGTCCCCGCCGATCGCCTCGTCCGGCGGCCGCACGCTCTCCGGCAGGGCTTCGAGCAGTCGGGGGGAGAGGTCGGCGGCTGCCAGTTCCACGGTCCAGGCGCCGGGGCCGGCGAGGTCGGCGGTGGCCGAGCCGGTCACCGCGCCGGCCTCCGTGCGCACGAGCAGGTTCCGCACCGCGATCGTCGCCTCTTCGGCGTCCCCCAGGTCCGGCACGAGCCCCGGTTCCGGTTCGTTCCCCGGGTCCGGTTCGTTCTCGGGATCCGGCGAGAAGGCGGCGGCGAGGTCCGCCCGCACCTCCGTGATCGCCAACCCGTTGATCCGCAGCGGTTCGCCCGCCTCCCCCTCAGCGCCCTCGCCGTCAGCACCCGCCGGAGGCAGGGCGGCGCCGCCCCGCAGCGACGCGGCGAGAGTCCCGGCCGACGGCTCCAGCGTGCCGTCGGCCTGAACGTCCAGGGCGAGCGTGCCGGACAGCTTCTCCGGCAGCCACGCCGGGCGCCCGTCGGGAAAGAGGGCCTCGACGGCGGCGAGGTCGAACCGATCGCTCGTCACCGCCGCTTCGAACGGGTACGGCGCGACGATCCCCGCCGAGGCGGCGCCCCGCAGCGGTTGCCCGGCGACGAGGACCGAGAGGCGTTCCAGCTCGGCCGTGCCGTCGGCGAGGGCGAGGGCGGCGTTCAGGTCGTTCACGGCCCGGCCGGCGACGGTCAGCCCGGTGGCGGCGACCTGGGCGGTCGCTTCGTACGCCGTCGGGTCGCCCCGCTCCGGCCAGGGCACGGCGGCGGTCACCGTGCCGGTGAAGGTCCCCCCGGCGACCGGCAGTCCTTCGCCCAGACGCTCCCACAGCAGGGCGAGGGGCACGTCGGTCGCGGTGAGGGTCGCCGTCGCCTCGGTCTCCTCCCCGGCCAGCGGCAGCGAGGCGGAGCCGGTCAGCGTGCCGACCGGCCCCCCGACCGCGACCCCGTCGGCCGGCAGGTTCACGGTGAGGTCGTTCAGCGCGAGCACCCCGCGGGCCAGCGACAGGTCCGCGACGACGTCCGTCAGCACGAGCGGCTCCGCCGGCGGGGGGGCCGCGACCGGGTCGGCCTGGAAGGCGCCGGGGGCGGGGGCGAGGGTCAGCCGGGGGGAGGTGATCCGGCCGGTCGCGGTGATCGCACCGGACTGCGTGATCTGGGCCAGCCGGGCGGTGACGGTGAGGCTCGCGCTGACGGTCCCCTCCGCCTCGATCGGCACGTACACGCCGAAGCGGGCCAGCCGCTCCTTGAGCGTGGCGAGGTCCACGTCCTGTACGTTGACGGTGCGGGTGACGGTGGCGGCGTCGGCCCCGGCGGCGCCCGCCCGGGTCGCCTGCCGTCGCACCGCCTCGGCGCCGCGGGCGAACAGCTCGGTCAGTTGGCCCGCGGCCGGATCGGGCGTCGCGAACCACGTCAGCAGTACGGCGACGGACAGGACACGTCGCACGGCGGACTCCGGGATCTCGGGAACGGACGGCCGCGGCCCTCCGCCGCGGGGCGGGCATTCTCCCCGCCGGCCCGGCCCGGCGCCACGGGGGCGTCCCCCCGGGCGTCAGGTCCCCGCGACCGGACGCCTCCCCGCGGTTCCCCCCGTCGCGGCTCCCCCGTCGCGGCTCCCCCCACGCAGCGACCCGCCGGTGGCGTGGGGGGCGGCGGGGGTTTAGCGTGACAGGCCAGGACAGACCGCCGGGAGGCCGCCGTGAGCGACGTGACGCACCTGCTGGACCGCTGCGAGTCCGGCGACCCCGCCGCCGCCGAGGCCCTGTTGCCGCTGGTGTACGACGAACTCCGCCGGCTGGCCCGCCGCCGGATGAACCGCGAGGCGGGCGACCTCACATTGCAGGCCACCGGGCTGGTGCACGAGGCCTACCTGCGGCTCGTCCGGCCCGGGAACGACCGCCCGTCGGCCGCGGCCGGAAGCGAGGGCGGGACCGCGGACGGGGCCGCGATCGGGGCCGGGGGGTGGGACTCCCGCGGGCACTTCTTCGCGGCGGCGGCGGAGGCGATGCGGCGGATCCTGATCGAGCGGGCCCGCCGCCGGGGGCGGCTGAAGCACGGCGGCGGACGGCGGCGGGCGTCGCTGTCCTCGGCGCTGCGGGCCGGCGCCGGGCCGGCGGTCGACCCGCCGGGCTTCGCGGACGACGGCGGCGCCGGCGAACTGCTCGCCCTGGACGCCGCCCTGGACCGGTTCGAGGCCGAACGCCCCCGGGCCGCCGCGGTCGTCAAGCTGCGGTACTTCGCCGGACTGAGCTTCGAGGAAACCGCCGCCGCCCTCGACATCTCCCGGGCGACCGCGGTGCGGGACTGGACGCTCGGCCGGGCCTGGCTGCACCGCGAGATCGCCGGGTTCGGCGGCGGCGGGGATTTTTCGTGAGCACGGCCGCGGACGGCCGTCGCATTAAGGAACGCCCCTCTCCCGCTTTCCGCACCGTCGCATGTCCGCTCGACCGCCCGTGCCCGCCGCCGACTCCGCCGCCGAGAACGGCCAAACCGCGGCGGATCGCCTGTTCCTGGAGGCCGTCGAACGGGAGGACCCCGTCGAGCAGGCCGCCCTGCTGGACGCCCGCTGCGCCGGCGACCGGGCGCTGCGGGCGGAGGTGGAGGAATTGTTGGCCGCCCACGCGGCGGCCGGCGGCGTACTGGACCGCACCCTCGCCGACGGCCCGACCGCCGGCCGCGGGGAGACCGACGGGGCCTCGGAGGCCGCCGAGCTTCCCCCGTTCCCCGACACGCAGGGCAACTACCACGTGTTGGAGCCGGTCGGCCGCGGGGGGATGGGGGTGGTCTGGCGAGCCCGCGACCGGCGGCTGGACCGCATCGTGGCGGTGAAGGCGCTGACCCCGGCACTGGCCGCCGACCCGGTCGCCCGGCGGCGGTTCGTGCGGGAGGCCCGGGCCGCCGCGGCGGTGACGCACCCGCACGTGGTCACCATCCACGCCGTCGAACCGGACGGGCCGACGCCGTTTCTGGTGATGGAGTACGTTGCCGGCCGCTCCCTGAAGGAGAAGCTGGACGCCGACGGCCCGCTGGAACTCCGCGAGACGCTGCGGATCGGCGCCCAAACCGCCGCCGGCCTGGCCGCCGCCCACGAGCGGGGGCTGATCCACCGGGACGTCAAACCCGGCAACGTACTGCTGGAGAACGGCGTGGAGCGGGTGAAGCTGACGGACTTCGGCCTGGCCCGGGCCGCGGACGACGCGGCGCTCACCCAGACCGGGCAGATCGCCGGCACGCCGCAGTTCATGTCGCCGGAGCAGGCCGAGGGGCGGGCGGTCGACCACCGCAGCGACCTGTTCAGCCTGGGGGCGGTGCTGTACGCGATGTGCGCCGGCCGCCCGCCGTTCCGGGGGGAATCGACCGTCGCCGTGCTGCGGCGGGTCTGCGACGAACTGCCCCGGCCGCTCCGCGAGGCGAACCCGGAGGTCCCGCCCTGGCTGGCGGCGCTGATCGAACGGCTGCTGTCCAAGAACCCGGACGACCGCTTCCAGTCCGCCGCGGAGGTCGCCGCCCTGCTGAACCGCCGCCTGTTGGAGCTGGAAAACCCCGGCCTGACGGTTCTCCCGGCGGCCGCCGACCCGAGCCCGGCGCCGGTCCGGCGCCCGGCCGGCGGGCGGCGGCTGCGGCGTTGGACGCTCGCCGGGGCCGTGCTGTTGGCGTCGCTGCTGAGCATCGGCGCCGCGGAGGCGACCGGCGTGACGGAGATCGTCCCCACCGTCGTGCGGCTGGTGCGGGGCGAGGGCGTGCTGGCGATCGCCGTCAGCGACCCGAACGTCCGGGTGACGGTCGAGGGGGAGGACCTGCTCATCACCGGGGCCGGCGCCGGGGAGATCCGCGTCAAACCCGGCGCCTACACGGTCAAAGCCGACCGCGACGGCGAGCCGGTGTTTCAGGAAGTCATCACCGTCGAGCGCAACGGCCGCGAGGCCGTCAACGTCCGCTGGGAACCGAAGGGCGCCGTCGCGGAGACCGTGGAACGGGCCGACGCCCCGGCCGCCGCCTCGCTGCCCCGCCGCTTTCATGCGGGCGACGCTCCGCTGAACTCCTATAAGGTGACTTGGGACGCCACCGCCGAAGCCTGGAAGATCGACGGCCTCGCCGGGCGGAACGTGCGGCTGTACGAGCTGTCGCTGAACGAGGGTCCGAACGCCGCCGACAAGGCCCGCACGCTGCTCTATCAGGCCCAGGCCCGCACCGAGAACGTCACCGGCAAGGCGTATCTGGAGATGTGGGTCCGCACGCCGGACGGCGGCCGGTTTTTCTCCCGCGGGTTCGACTCCGCGGTCCGCGAGACGACCGACTGGACCACGATCGCCACGCCGTTCGATCTGGAAGCCGGGCAGCGGGCCGAGGGCGTCGAATTGAACCTCGTCATCGAGGGCGGCGGCACGGTCTGGCTGCGCAATATCGTTCTGAAGCACGGCGAACCCCGCGACCTCCCCGCCCGTCCCGACGCCCCCCACTCCCCGGAGGAATTCCGGGCGCTTTGGGACCGCCTGACCGGCCGCGGGACCCCTGCCGAACCGGCTCCCGTCGAACCGGCCGACCGCGATCCGCAGTTCGTCGCCCCGCGGTTCGGCGTGCGGGCGCCGGTCGGCGGGGCCGGAGCCGTTTCGCTCGTCCGCCGCTTCGAGGGGCACACGGCGGCGCCGAAGGCGGTCGCCGTCTCGCCGGACGGCGAACTGGTCGCCGGCGGCAGCGGGTTCCCCAAAGGCGACCGAACGGCCCGCGTTTGGGAGGTCGACACCGGCCGCGAACGCCATGTCTTCCGCCACCCCGCCGCGGTGATGGACGTGGCGTTCTCCCCGGACGGCGCCCAACTGCTGACCGGCGGCGCCGACGGGATCGCCCGCGTCTTCGATCTGGACTCCGGTGAGGAACTGCGGCAGTACAAAGGCACCGACGTGCTGATGGACGTCGCCTACAGCCCCGACGGGGCGACGGTCCTCGCGGCGTCCCACTTCGGCGAAGCCGTGTACGTCTGGAACGCGGAGACCGGCGCCGTGGCGCACGTGCTCAAGCACGAGCGCCGGCGCCCGCTGCGGGTCGTCGTCACCCCGGACGGCGACCGCGTCGTGGCCGCCGACGACAGCGGCCAACTGCTGATCTGGAGCCTCGACGGCGGAACCTTCCTCAAGGCCCTGCCGGCGACGGCGCCGGACCGGAAGGGCAGCGTCGGCCTGGCCCTCTCGCCGGACGGCCGCGAGGCGATGATCGCCGACAACGCCGGCCTGGTGCGGCTGTGGGACCTGGACTCCGGGGAGCAGCGCTGGTCGATGATGAGCGGGATCACCGCGGTGCAGGGGATCGCCGTCTCCCCCGACGGGGCCACGGCGCTGGCCGTCGGCGGCGCCGGTTCGGTCCGCAATCGGGCGTTGGCCGTCCTCGACTGGGAGACGGGGGAGAAGCGGCTCGAACGCGGCTACGAGGGCGGGCTGGTGTGGGACGCCGCGTTCCTGCCGGACGGCGAACGGTTCGTCACCGTCTCCGGCTCACGCTGGATGAAGGGCGACGCCCTGCCCACCGGCGACTTCGCGGTGAGCCTGTGGGAACTGCCGGAGGTCTTCCCCAATCGGGATTCGAACCGAGCCGCTGGGACCGACCGCGGGCCGCGACGGGCCGACGACGGGCCGCAGTTCGTGCAGCCGCAGTACCCGACGTTCGGTCCGGAGGGCCCGCGGCAGCACGAAGCGGCGCTGTCGCTCGTCCGCCGGTTCGGGGGGCATGACGCCGCCCCCGGAACGGTTGCCGTCTCCCCGGACGGCGCCCTGGTCGCCAGCGGCAGCGGGCGACCGATCGGCGACCGCACCGCCCGTGTGTGGGAGGTTGAAACGGGGAAACTGCTCCACACCTTCGAACACGATGCGTCAGTCTATGCGGTCGCGTTCAGCCCCAAGGGATATCGGCTGCTGACAGGGGCCGCAGACGGCGTGGCACGGGTTTGGAATCTCTCTGGCCCGGGCGACGTCGGCCGTGTGGTCCGTGAGTTCTGGGCTCCGGGCGCGCTGCTGGACGTCGCCTACGGTCCGGACGACACCGTCGAAGGGGGGATTGTGGTCGGCGCCGCCGCCGACGGCAAAGTGTACGTGTGGAAAGCCAGCACCGGAGACGTGGTTCATGTCTTGGAGCACAAAGGCGAACAACCGACCCGCGTCGCCGTCACGCCGGACGGCGGCCGGGTCGTCGCGATCGACCGCAGCGGTCAGTTGCTCATTTGGAACCTGGACGACGGGGCGTTCGTCAAAGCGATCCCGGTCGGCCTGCCGGACCGCGAGGGCGACGGCGACGGCGGGCTGGCCCTGCTGGCCGACGGCCGACGGGCCCTCGTCGGCGACGACGCCGGCATCGTGCGGCTGTGGGACCTCGAGACCGGCGAGGAAGTCTGGTCCACCATGTGCGGCGTCATTGCGATTCAGGCGATCGCCCTCAGCCCGGACGGGAACCTCGCCCTGGTCGGCGGCGGCAGCGGCACGCCGCAGAACCGGGCCCTGTCGGTCCTCGACGTAAACACCGGCGTCAAACAGCTCGACCGCGGCTACGAGGGCGGGTTCCTCTGGGACGTCGCTTTTCTGCCGGACGGCGAGCGGTTCGTGACCGCCGCCGGCTCCCGCTGGTTCCGCAACAACCCCATCGCCACCGGCGACGACGCCCTCGCCCTATGGACGCTGCGTCGGGGCGAAGCGCCGCCGGCGGACGCCCGGGCGTCGTTTCCTGAGACCGGTACCTTCGACGACATGGCGCCGCCCGCCCCCGGCGCGACGCCCGAAGGCTTCACGGAGCCTTCGCCCGAGGATCTCGACGAGGCGAATCCGACCTGAGCGGCGTTCCGGCCCGCGAAGCGGTGAGCGCCCGCCGCATCCGCTACGCTGACGGCGTTCGCCCGTTCCCTGACGAAAGCTCCGTCATGCTCGCCGCCCTGCTGCTCGCTTCGCTCGGCCTGGCCGCCCCGGATTCCGGGGACGCCGCCGAGGCCGGGTTCACGCCGCTGTTCGACGGCGAAACGCTGGACGGCTGGCGCGGCCGCGACGGCCTATGGCGCGTCGAGGACGGGGCGATCGTCGGCCGCACCTCCGCCGACGATCCGCTGGAGGCGAACACCTTCCTGATCCGCGACGAACCGGCGGAAAACTTCGACCTGCGGCTCCGATACAAAATTGAAAGCGGCAACAGCGGCGTGCAATACCGCGCGGAGGTCTTCGACGAAGAGGCCCACCGCGTCCGCGGCCCGCAGGCGGATATCGACAGCTCCCCCAAATACACCGGCATTCATTACAGCGAGGGCGCCCGCGGCATCGTCGCCCTGCGGGGCCAGAAGGTGAAGGTCGTCCCCGACGGCAAGAAGGGCCGGAACGAGGTCGTCGGCTCCAGCGGCGACCCTGCCGAGTTGCAGGCGAAGCACATCAACGCGGACGACTGGAACGAATACCGCATCGTCGCCGACGGCCCCGTGATGCGGCACTACATCAACGGCCAACTCATGTCCGAGGTGACCGACGAACGCCCGGACCGCGAAAAAGCCGGCGTGATCGCCCTCCAACTCCACCGCGGCCCGCCGATGGTCGTGCGGTTTAGGGACGTGAAGATTAAACGGCTCGATCCGTAGTTTCTTCTTCGGTCACCCGAAGCGTCAGCGAGGGCCGCAGGCGCTGATGCCCTCGCTGACGCTTCGGGTTGGTGTTGACGGCCTGTTGTCACGCCGCCGCCCGGCGGGGTTCGTCGGCGTTGGGGAGGGGGCGGGCCTGTTTGGCCCAGGCGCACCAGTTCGTCACCTCGGCCAGGTCCGGCGGGGCGCTGCCGCGGAGGATGCGTTCGCCCTCGCTGGTCTCCAGCAGCGGTTCGGTCAGGCCGAGCAGGTCCTCCGGGGCCAGGCCGATCACGTCGTCCGGGTCGGTCACGCCGACCGCCACCAGAATCTGCACGTCGTGGCCGTGCAGGTTGGGGATGCGGCACATCAGGTTCGCCGCGTCCTGCCAGTCGCGGACGACCTCCGGCACGATCCAGCGGGTGTCCAGCCGGTCGGCCAGATCGTGCGGATCGCCGGAGAGCAGGTCGCCGACCGTCTCCACGCCGATCTTCAAAAACCGGGCGGCCGTCTTCGGACCGACGCCGGGCGCGTCCACCACCGGGTCGCCGGGGTGCAGGCGGAAGGTCAGCGACGACGCGTCGGACGGCGGCAGGCGGAGGGCGGAGGGCGGAGGGGAAGCCTCCGGGGCGGGGCGTTCCGGCGGGGCGAACCGCGGGGCGGCAGAACCGCCGAACGCCCGGTCGACGACGGGCTCCGATGCCGGCTCCTCCCGCGGGGTCGGCGGCTCGGGCCGGGCGGCGGGGGGCGGGTTGAACGCCTGCTTGAGGCGCTGCTCGAAGTCCGGCTGCGGAGCCGGTCGGAAGGTCGGCTGGAAGCTGGGTTGGACCCCGGGCTCGAACTCCTCGGACGCCTCCCGCGACGCGACCGGGGCGAGCATCCGCGGCCGGGTGCGGGCCGGCTCCGCGGTCGCCGGGGCCGCGGGGGCGGCGCTAGCTTTTTGGTGCTCGGCGAACGCCTCGCGAACGACGCGGTTCTCCTCCGGCAGGCGTTTGACCACGTCGCCGGTCTTCTTGAATTCCTTCCAGATCCGCAGCACCTCTCTCCGGTCGGCCCGGTCGTGCAGCTTGCGGGTCAGCCAGAGGATCGGCTTCGAAAAGGCCGTCAGGAACCCGATCACGCTCACGCCGACCCGCGGCGGGGCCTGGCCGGCTTCGTCAATGGCCCGGTCGAGAATGCAGGCGAAGCCGACCGCGGCGTGCCCGCAGCAGAGGGCCAGTTCCCGCCGGCAGACGCCGTCCAGCCCGGCCTGCGGGTTCTTCACTCCGGCGGCGAAGTCGTACCGCTCGCAGAACTCGTCGTAGAACTCGTTGGCGCGGGCGGCGCCGTCGATCGTCATCCGCTCCAGCCAGTCGTCGCCGGCCGGGACGGCGACCGTCGGCCAGCCCAGCGGGCCTTCCAGGTCGCTGCGGAACAGGTCGTAGGACTTCGTGCAGCTCCACTCGGCGGCCCGGTGGATGCGTTTTTCCTCCTCGCTCTGCCCGGTGTGAAAGGGCATCAGCGGGTCCGTGTAATAGTGGCTCAGCACGCCGGCGGCGTAGGCGGCGGCGGGCCAGTCGCGGACGGAGAGCCGCTCGACCAGCACGCCGTACCACTCGCGGACCTTCTTCGGCGCCCCGCCCCACAGCCCGTCGCGGACGTGCAGCACGTGGTTGGCGAAGTCGCGGAAGTCCTTGTCCGGGGCCTTCGCCCCGGTCAGCAGCGGCTCGACCTGCCGGAGGAACAGGTTCCGCCACGCCTCAGCCTGCTCTCCGGAGAGGTGCGTCAGCGCGTCGAGCGCCAGCTTGTGATGCGTACTCTTGGCCTTTTCCGCGTGCAACACGCGGAACAACAGCGGCAGCGCGGGGCGGGCGGGGTTCGGCGCAGCGGCGGGGGGGGCGGGCTCGGCCATCGGGCGGGTGTAGTTCACCCCCCGGCCGCCCTCCAACCCGGGATGCGGCCCCGCCGTTCCTCCCCTCTCCCCCAAAGGGGGGCGAGGGAGGGACGGCTGGCCGGCGGTCAGTAGTTGCCGGCGGTCACGCCGGGCCAGTCGTCGGTGCGGAACGGCGCCGCCGGCAGGCCGCGGGTGTTGAACAGCGTCACCTTCGGGTTGTCCGCCCAGGCGTAGCGGACGGCGACGATCTCCGAGACGCCCGCCGGCGCCGTGACTTTCACGGTATTCGGCCCGGTCAATTCGGCCTGGGCCCAGTGGAAGGTCTTGTCCGGCCCGGCCACCGCAAAGCCGAGGGCCTCGCCGGGGGCGGCGGCGTCGGCGCCGACGCTCTCGTCCCGGCGGATCTGCAGGGCGTCGCCGTCCGTGTCGAACGTTACCGTGGCGGTCTTGCCGTCCATCGCCACGTCCGTCATCCGCGGGCTGAGCTGGCCGGTCTCGTCCATGTCGTAAACGACCTCCAGCGCCGCCAGCGCCAGCCGCTGGCCGACGTCCTCTTTATTGCGGGGGTGAATGTCGTTCGCCTCGCCGACGTCGATGATGACCGCCTGGCCGACGTCCGGCAGTTCGTCCAAGGTGTTGTCCTGGGCCTCGCGGAGTTCGGCCCAGTCGGAACCGGCGTTGGGGTCGTCCTCGTAGGCCCGGAAGTTGGCGAGCTGCACCCAGAAGAAGGGCAGCGGCTGGCCGAACTGGTCCCGCCAGTCTTCGATCATCGCCGGGAAGATTTCGTCGTACTGCTCCGCCCGGCCGGCGTTGGACTCGCCCTGATACCAGATCGCCCCTTTGAGGGCGAAGGGGACCAGCGGGGTGATCATGCCGTTGTTCAGCACGCCGGGGCGGTGGTGGGGGCGGTTGGTGTCGGCGTCGTCCGTCTTTTCCCAGCGCTCCAGCAGGGGGCCGGCGGTGTCGGTTTTCTCCAGCGTGGCGGGCCGGGTCCAGGCCTCCGAAGGCGTGCCGCCCCAGCTGGAGTTAATCAGGCCCAGCGGCCGGCCGGTCTCGGTGTGGATCGTTTTGCCGAAATAATAACCGACCGCGGAGAAGTTCCGGGCACTCTCCGGGCTGAGCTTCATCCACTGGGCGTCGGCGGAGAGCGTCGTCTTCGGCTCCCGCACGCTCTGCCGCGGCACGGTGAACAGGCGGATCTCGTCGTTCTTGGCCGATTGAATTTCGCGGTCGGCGTCGAGGGTGTTGTTCAGGCCCCAGGCCATGTTCGACTGCCCGCTGCACAGCCAGACGTCGCCGGCCAGCACGTCGGTGTAGACCTTGCGGTCGGCGGTGTCGGCCTCGCCCTCGGCGGAAGCGTCGGCGGCGTCGGCGTCAGCAACGACGAGGGTGAGGTTCGTGCCCGGCTGAAAGGGGCCGACGGTCACGCTCCAGCGGCCGTTCTCGTCGGCGGTGGCCGTGGCGGCGGGGCGTTCGTTGATCAGGTCGTCCGGCGGGGCGTCGGTGACGACGGTCGCCGTGACGCTCACCTGGCCGCCCGGCTCAGTCTGGCCGAACACCGGGACGGGGCGGTCGGACTGCAGGACCATGTGGTCGCCGAAGATCGGCGCCGGGACGACCTCCGCGGCGGCCGGGCCGGCGAGGCCCGCCAGCAGGAGGCCGGAGCCGAGCGAACCGAGGGCGAGAAATCTTGTCATAGCAGTGTCGAGCGGGGGACACGGGACGGGCGGGAACGAATCGGCCGACGCTAATCCCGCCCCCCCGACCCTTCAACCGCGCCCGGACGCTTCAACCGCTTCCGAACGCCCTCGGTGAGACGCCCCGCCGACGGCCCGACGCTACGCTTCCCGCGCATGGACGCTCCCGCCTCGCCGCCGCCCTCCGCCCACCCGGCCGGCTCCCTGCGGGAGTTGCTCGCCGTGGCGGTGCCGTTGGCGCTGAGCACGGGGTCGGTCAGCGTGGCGCAGGTGGCGGACCGGGCGTTCCTGGCCCGGTTCGACCCGGCGGCGCTGGCGGCGTCGATGCCGGCGGGCATGCTCCAGTGGGCCGTGCTGAGCCCCTTTTTGGGGGTGGGCATGACGGTGGGCACCTTCGTGGCCCAGAACGCCGCCGCCGGGCGCCCGGCGGCGGCGGCTTCGGCGGTTTGGCAGGGGGTGTGGGCGGCGGTCGCCGCGGCGCTCTGCTTCGCGGCGCTGGTCCCGCTGGCCGGGCCGCTGTTCGAACTCGCCGGGCACGGGCCGGAGGTGACGCGGGCGGAGGTGACGTACTTCCAGACCCTCTGCTGGGGGGCGCTGCCGACCGCCGCCAGCTTCGCCCTGTCCGGGTTCTACGCCGGCCGGGGCCGCACCAGCGTGGTGATGGCGGTGAACTTCGCCGCCGCGCTGACCAACGTGGCCCTGGACTACCTCCTCATCTTCGGCACCCGGCTGCCGGGCGGCATGGAGGTTCCGGCGTACGGCATCGCCGGGGCGGGGGCGGCGACGGCGCTGAGCTTCGTCGTCGCCTGCGGTCTTTATTTATTCGCCATGACCCGCGGCGCCGGCCGGGCGATGCACGTCTATCAACACGTGCGGTTCGACCCGGCGATGATGCGGCGATTATTGAGGACCGGCCTGCCGACGGGCCTCAACATGGCGGCGGACGTCGCGGCGCTGACGGTCTTTTTATTCCTCGTCGGCCGGCTGGGGCGGGACGAACTGGCGGCGACGACGCTGGCGTTCAATTTGAACTCCCTCTGCTTCCTCCCGGCGATCGGGCTGGGGCACGCGGCGACGATTCTGGTGGGCCACCGCATCGGCGAGGGCCGCCCGCACGCGGCGATCCGCACCGGCTGGCTGGCGACGGCGGTGGGCGTCGCGGGGATGCTCGTCAGCGGGGCGATCTTCGTCTTCGCCCCCGGGCCGCTGATCGAGCTCTACGTCGGCGACGGTTCCTCCTTCACCCCCGGCGAGTTGGCCGCGTTGTGGGCGACGGCGCCGGCGTTATTAAAATTCGTGGCGGCCTACAGCGTGTTCGACGTGTTCGCCGTCGTGCTGGGCGGCGCCGTCCGCGGCGCCGGCGACACCACGTTCCCCGCCGTCTGGACCGTGTTCTGCGCCTGGGGCCTGATGGTCGCCCCGACGCTCTGGGGCGTGCTGGGCGGCGGCGACTGGAGCGGCCGCGACGGCGTGCTCTGGGCCTGGGCCTGCTGCACGCTATATATCGTCGGCGTCGGCCTGGGCATGACCGCCCGCTTCGTCGGCGGCAAGTGGCGGGAGATGAACGTGTTGGACGAGGAGCCGGCGGCACGGGGCGGGCGTCGTTCTTAGCCGCGACCGGAGGAGGCGTTCCCGCGGCGCGCCGCCGCGCTTCCTCCGGTCGCGGCTAACGGATCAGCCCCGCGTGCCGCTCCGTCAGCGGGACCGGCTCCCCGGGCGCCGGCGGGGTGGGAACTAATAATTGCGACAACGCCGCCAAGAGGTCTTTCAATCCGGCGCCGGTTTCGGCGGAGACGGGGAGCCAGCCCGGCGGGGTCGGGCGGGCGTCGGGGCGGTCGGTTTTGTTCCACGCCCGCAGCGTGCGGCGGTGGGGGGGCAGGGCGCCGGGCTCCCCGTCGGCGGTCCCGTCGGCGAGGTGAATCACCGCGTCGGCGTCGGCGAGCGTCGCCCGGGCCTGCGCCACGCCGGCGGCCTCCAGCGGGTCGGGCGTCTCCCGCAGGCCGGCGGTGTCCGTCAGCCGCACCGGCCAACCGTCCACCGCGATCGTCGCCCCCACCGCGTCCCGGGTCGTGCCGGCGATCGGCGAGACGATCGCCCGGCCGTACCCGGCGATCGCGTTCAACAGGGAACTCTTCCCGGCGTTCGGCGGCCCGGCGATCACGACCAACCACGGCGCCGTCAGATGCCGGCCGAACTCAATGCGGTCCCGCATCGCCGCGTGCCGCGACGGGTCGCCCAACCCGCGGGCCAGCGTGCCGGACGCCTGATCGAGCAGAACCCCCGCGCACCGCACCGTCGGGGCGGCGGCCAGCGCCGCGGACAGTTCCGCCGCCAACTCGCCGCCGCGGGCGCGTTCCTGCTCCTCCCATCCGATCCGCTCGACCCCGGCGGCGGCGAGGTCGGCGAAGATGCGGTCGATCGCTGCCCGCCCGCCGTGGCAGTGGATCTCCGTTTCGTCCTCGGCGGTGCGAACGACGATCAGTTCCTCGGCCGGCCGTTCCGATTCGTCTCGCCCCCACCGGCCGAAGGCGACGCGGTCGAGCGGTTGGGCGGAGACCGGCCGCCCGTTGGCGGCGGCGAAGGCGGCGTCGCAGAGCGTCGGCGAACCGACCACCCGGATCACCGCCACCGCCCCCCGGCCGGGCGGGGTCAGCAGCGCCGCGGCGGGGGCGGTCATCGTCGCCACTCCTCGTGCCAGCCCGGAGCGCAAGCTCCGGCCGTGCGGAGGCGGGGCCCGTCCGGTCCATCCGCCCGCCGGTCGCGGCGACGGCCGACGCTTGCGCGTCGGGCTGGTAACGGCCGGTTCACAGTACCCTCGCGGCGAGGAACAGGCCGGTGAGGGTGAGGTGCGGGGCGAGATGCGGTTCGCAGCGCCGCAGCCGGTCCACCGTCAGCCCCGCGGCGCCGCCGGTCAGGATCTGAAACGCCGTGCCGTCCGCCCAGCCGCCCAACAGCCGGTCGACCACCGCGGCCTGCATTTCCAGCACGCCGAACCGAATGGCGGCCTCGGTGTCGCGGCCGTCGGCGGGGGCGTTCTCGGTGAAGCTCACCTCCGGCAGTTGGGCGGTGTGGGCGTGCAGGGCCCGGGTGCACAGCACGATCCCCGGGAGGATCGCCCCGCCCAGGAACTCCGGCCGCCCGCCTTCGGACAGGGGGTTGGCGGGCAGGCGGACGGTGTCGATCGTGGTGGCGGTGCCGCAGTCGGCGACGGCGGCGAACTCGCAGCCCGCCGGGGCGAGGACGGCGGCGGCGAGGGCGTTGAGCAGGCGGTCCGCGCCGACGCGCTCCGGCTGGCGGGTGCGGTTGGCGATCAGCCGGTCCAGCGTCGCCCGGGGCAGTTCAATCGGCGGGGGGCCGGCGTCGGTCGGCCAGGCGGCCAGCAGGGCGGCGGCGCCGGCGGGGTTCACCCCGGACCACACCGCCGGGGCGTGCAGGCCGTCGGGGGCGTGCTCCGCCAGGAAGGCCCGCAGCGGGGCGGCGGGATCGTCGGCGTGCGCGACGCGGAGGGTGGCGACCGGCTCCGGCGGCCGGCCGCGGCCGGCTTCGTCGTGCGCTGCGGCTGCGTCGGCTGCGTCGGCGAACAGCCCGGCTTTCCAGCGACTGTTGCCGACCTCGACCACCAGCCGGCGGGGCGACGGCGGGCGGGAGGACGGCATACGGTCGGGAACGGAGACGCGGCGGGACGGGGAGCGGTCGCCCGGCGGGGCGACAGAACCGGCGCCGTCGGCAGGCGCGGGCGCGAAAACGGCGGGCGGGGGCGGATTCTAGCCGTTCGCTCCGCCGCTCGCCGCCGGCCTGCGGAACCGGACCTAGCGTTGCCGCGTCACCACGAAGCGACGACGGGCCGGTCGTCTTTTCGCAACGTTCCCCCGCCCACCAGCCCCCTCGTCGCGCGTGTCGTCCGCCGATCCCGAACACGCCGCCGCCGAAGTTCCCCCCCGAGGTCCCGCCGCCCCGGCGCTCGGACTGCCGGCGAAGGAGGAATACGTGCCGCTGCGGCGGTGCGATCTGCGGCGGGGCACGGTGCTGAAGACGCCGGTGCTGGACGACCGCGGGGTGCTGCTGCTCGCCGCGGGGCAGGTGATTTCGGACACCTTCCACGCCAAGTTGGTGGACCGCGGGCTGCTGTCCGTGCAGGTCCACGCCGAGGAAGTCCCCAAGCTGCTGGCCGGCGTGCCGCAGGGCGAAGCGAAGGAGGCCCCCCGGTCCCGCACCGGGGTGGTGGCGCCGGCCGCGAACGCCACCAGCGAGGCGCTGGACCGCATCGCCGTGAGCGGCCGCGGCCTGGGACTGCCGAAGCAGGGCGACCCGTTCCGCGGCGAGTTGGTCGACCGCACCGGCGTCCCCTACGACCCCGCCCGCCGGGACGCCAGCGTCGCCCGGCTGTGCGAGGCCGTCTCCGTCGCCGGCGCGATCCAGCGGGAGATCGCCTCCGGCCAGGGCGTGGACCTGCCCGGGCTGACCGGCCTCGCCGACGAGGCGTTGGACGACCTCGCCGCCGACCGCGACCTGTTCGCCGCCATCGGCCTGAGCCCGCACGGGACCGGCTACCCGACCCGCCACGGCGTGCACGCCTCGATGCTCGCCGCGGCCGTCGGCGCCGCGATGGGGCTGGACCGGCCGACGCTGAACGAACTGACGATCGGCGTGCTGGTGCACGACGCCGGCATGCTGCGGCTCGACCCGGCCCTGTACGAGACGCCCGGCCCGCTGGGCAAAGCGGCGTTTCTGGAGATCACCAAGCACCCCGTGCTGGTGTTCGAGGCCCTGGGGAGCGCCCGGGACATTCCCCCGCGGGCAGCGTTCATCGCCTACCAGATGCACGAGCGCTGCGACGGGTCCGGCTACCCCCGTCGCCGCACCGCCCCGCAGTTGCACGCCCTGGCGAAAATCGCCGCGGTCGTCGACGCCTTCGTCGCCCTGACCTCCCCCCGCCCCTACCGCCCGGCGCTGGCCCCGCACCACGCGATGCGGCACCTCCTCAAGGACGCCGCCGCCGGGGCGTTCGACCCGGAGGCCGTGCGGGCGCTGTTGCGGACGGTGTCGCTGTTCCCGCTGGGCAGCCGGGTGAAGCTGGACGACGGCCGCCGCGGCCGCGTGCTGCGGGTCACCGAGGACTACAGCCGCCCGCTGATCGAACTGGACCCGCCGGGCGGCGTCGCCGGCCGGGGCGGGGCGCCGGGCGAGTTGCTGGACCTGAGCGCCTGCCCCGAGCGCTGCGTCACCGGCGTCTCCGCCGACGCCGCCCCGCTGGTCGACGAGGCCGGCGCCGAGGCGGAGGAGCCGCTCGCCGCCGCGGCGTGACCGGCTCGGCCGGTTTCCTCTGCAAGATGCAACGATCGCTTGCGGTTTCGCGGGGGCTCAAACGCTCTTCGGCCCCGCAAAACCGTAAGCGGGGGACCTGAGTGAAGAGAAAACCGGCGGCTGCGGTAAGTTCGGACGATGACGACCGCCCCGCCCCCGCCCGTCGCCCAACCCGTCGCGCCCCGCCGGGCGACGGTCGCGGACTGGCTGAGCCTGATCCGGTTCAGTCACACGGTGTTCGCCCTGCCGTTCGCCCTGATGGCGGCTCTGCTGGCCTGGCGGGCGACGGCCGCGACGCCGACGAAGATCGCCTGGGATCTGCTGGGCGTGACGCTCTGCATGGCGACGGCCCGGGCCGCGGCGATGGCCTTCAACCGACTGGTCGACCGCGAGATCGACGCCGCCAACCCCCGCACCGCCGGCCGGCACCTGCCCGCCGGGATCGTCTCCCCGACGGCGGCGGCCGTATTCACCCTGCTGTGTTCCGCGGGGTTCGTGGCCTCCACGCTGCTGTTTTTGCCGAACCGCTGGCCGCTGGTTCTCTCCCTGCCGGTGCTGGCCTGGCTGCTGGGCTACAGCCTGGCGAAGCGGTGGACCTGGCTGTGCCACTGGTGGCTCAGCGCCGCGTTGGCCCTCGCTCCGATCGCGGCCTGGCTGGCGATCGCGGGAACCGTGGCGCCCCCGGCGCTGTGGCTGGCGGCGGTCGTGCTGTTGTGGGTCGGCGGGTTCGACATCCTGTATAGCTGCCAGGACGCCGCCTTCGACGCCGAGGCCGGGTTGAACAGCGTCCCGGCCCGGTTCGGCGTCCCGACGGCCCTGAAGATCGCCGCCGCCGGTCATCTGCTGTGCGGGCTCTGCCTGTTCGGGCTGTGGTTCTCGGCGGAGTTGGGCGGGGTCTTCCTCGCCGGGGTCGTGGGCGTGTGCGGGCTGCTGATCTACGAGCACGCCCTGGTCAAACCGCACGACCTCAGCCGCGTCGGGGCGGCGTTCTTCACGGTCAACGCGATCATCTCCGTGGGGTTGCTGGCGGTGTTGGGGGCGGATCTGGCGGCGACGGGATTCCTGGGGTGAAAGATGACCGGGCGGGGCGGTTGGCCTCTCGGCCTCCGATCCGCAAACTGCCGTCATGCCCGCTTTCGCCGACCCCGCCGACCCCCGTCTCCAAACCATCGAGCAGAAGGTGCACGCCGGCGAACGGCTCTCCTTCGAGGACGGCCTGTTCCTCGACGAATCGGTCGACGTGCTGACCCTCGGCCGGCTGGCGAATCAGGTGCGGGAGCGCCGGTGGGGCGATCTGGCGTTCTATAACACCAACCTGCACCTCAACCCGACGAACGTCTGTATCTATCGGTGCAAGTTCTGCGCGTTCCGGGCCGACCTGCGGGACGAACGGGCCTACACCGTGGACGAAAAGATCATCCACGACCGCGTCGCCGAGGCGAAGCAGAAGGGCGCGACCGAGATCCATGTGGTGGGCGGCCTGCACCACAAAAAGAAATTCGACTGGTACGTGGACGTGATCCGCACGATCCACGACGCCTGGCCGGAGCTGCACATCAAGGCGTGGACGCCGGTGGAAATCCACTGGTTCGCCCACATGACCAAGAAATCCTACGAGTGGATCTTCGAGCAGCTGATCGACGCCGGCCTCGGCAGCCTGCCCGGCGGCGGGGCGGAGATTTTCGATCCCGAGGTGCGGTCGCAAATCTGCGAGCACAAGGCCGACAGCAAGCAGTGGTTCGACGTGCACGACGCCGCCCACCGGGCCGGTCTGCGCAGCAACGCGACGATGCTCTACGGCCACGTGGAGCAGGCGAAGCACCGGATCGACCACCTGATCCGCCTCCGCGATCAGCAGGACAAGACCGGCGGCTTCCAGACCTTCATCCCGCTGGCCTTCCACCCGGAGAACACCAAGCTGGACCACCTGCCCAAGCCCAGCGGGATGACCGACCTTCGCATGGTCGCCCTGAGCCGGCTGATGCTGGACAACTTCGACCACATCAAGGCCTACTGGATCATGCTGGGCGAGAAGACGGCCCAGACGGCCCTGGCCTTCGGCGCCGACGACCTGGACGGCACGGTGGTGCACGAGGAGATCTACCACGACGCCGGCGCCACCACGCCGGAGGGGCTGACCGTGGAGCAGCTCCACCGCCTGATCCGCGAGGCCGGCCGCGAACCGGTCGAGCGGGACACCCTCTACCGCCGCGTTCTGCGGGACGCGGAGCAGCCGGTCAAGTGGCGCGTCGGCGAACCCGTCGCCCCGCTGACGGCGGCGTGAGGGGGCGGTGTATACGCTCGCCTGGCTGGTCGCCGTATACGCATCGGTGATCTTCGTCGCCCCGCTGGTCGCCGGGGCCGCGACGGCCGCGTACTGGAGGAAGTACCGCGACCGGGACGAGCGGCCGGACGACTACGCCGACACCGTCCTCGCCGGGTACGTGCTGACAGCCTTTCTCGTGACCTGCGTGGTCTTGGGAACGCTGGCGTTCATCTTCAATCCCTGAGAGGATCGGGGATGTCCCGGTGCGGCTTTGACGGCGCCCCGGCGGTAATGCGGCGGGGGGCGGGGGACGGACCGCCCGTGCGGTGGAAGGGTACGCCCCTTTGCCAGTAGCATATCCGGTCTCGCCCCGACCGGACCCCACAATGCCCCTGCCCGACGACGCCTTCTTCGAGGAGTGGAAAGCCGAGCTTTCCCCGGAGGAGCAGGAGGCGTTCGTTCTCGACGGAGCCATCGACGAGGAGGCGTGGAAGGACGCGCCGCTGAAGGTCCTGTTCATCACCGCCGAGCCGGACTTCGAGACGGACGACTCCGTCAAAGAGGCCGGCGACATGCGCAAGCTGCTCTCCGACGACGGCCCCCCGGGCGTCTTCGGCATGGGGCTGGGCCGCTGGGCGGCGATCCTGCTCGAAGGCCAGGTGCCCAAGAAGTTCGGCCGCGTCTCGGCCCGCAACATGACCGCCAACACGGCGATCATCAACCTGAAAAAGACCGGCGGCGGCCCGGAACTGGCCGACTCCCCGGCCCGCGGCGTGGTCAACTGGGCGCTGGCCCACCAGGAACGGCTCCTCGATCAGATCGAGATGCTCGCCCCGGAGGTGATCGTCCTCTGCGGCGACCGCGTGCTCGCCGCCTGGCCGGTGATGCTCTACGGCGACGCCACCGAACGCCCGATCATGCGGGGCGAGTACGCCTGGAACGACCCGGACGTGCTGCCCAGCGTCAAGGCGATCCTCGCCACCGTCAGCCCCGCCGCCCCGGGCATGAAGACGGAGCTGAAGAACGCCGAGATCGAACAGTTCGCCGCCTCCCCGGAGGTGCGGAACCTGCACGATAGCCCGCCGGAGCTCCCAAAGGAGACCGCCGAGGGCGACGACGGCGAGAAGGCGGACGGCGAAAAGGCGGACGGCGACGCCAAGCCCGACGCCGAGAAGACCGGCGGCGAGGAAGAGTGACGCCGTGACGGCTCCGGCCGCCGCGGACCTCGACCCGGTCCTGCCGGAGCCGCTGCGGACCGAGGCCGCCGCGTGGGCCGCCGTCGCGAACGCCCCCGTTCCCGCGGGGCCGGACAGTACGGACTTCAGCTTTCAGCCGGACCCGGCGTGGGAGGCGGCGGAGGAGGCGTTTCTCGACGCGTTCGACGCCGCGCACCCGGACCTCGAAGCCGACGGCCGCGGCGACGTCGTCCGGCTGCTGCCGGCCTTCGGCCCGTTCGCGCCGGGCGATGAGACGCACGCTCGGCTGTGCTGGCTGTGCGTGAACGCGGTTCGCATGGTCCGGCACTGCTGGGACGAGATCGCGGAGAACCCCGACGCCCGCGACCGTCTGTTCGCCCTCGCCGACGTGCTGCGGGGCGACTGGTTTCGGAAGGGCGAAGGCGCCGAGCCGGAGTGGGCCCCGCTGACGGAGGCCGCCGTCGCCCTGCGGGACGGGACGAAGGTGTCCGACTGCGATTCCTGCCGGGTGGAGCCGGTCGCCGCGGCGGTCGCCCACGCCGCCCGCTTCGCCCGGGACGGCGACCGGTCGGACGCCGCCGCCTGCCTGCGGAACGTGCAGTGGGCGGCCGACGAGGGCTGCTGGTGGCACGACCCGGCCGAGCCCGCCTCCGCCCCCGCGGAATGGGCCGTCTGGTTCGTCCTTCACGCCCTCCCGGCCGCGTGGCGCTGTGAGGAGCTGCCGCCCTGCGCCCCCGGCACGCCGGTCTGGCGGGGCGTGTAGAATCGTCCTGAGGAACCCCGCCCCCGACTGAGCGAACCCGATGCCGGCCCTCGCCGAACCGCCGGTCGCCGCCCCGCCCGCGACCGAGCCGCACGCCTTCACCGTCGCCGAGCTGGCCGAGCGATTCGGCACGCTGCCGGCCGATCGCGTGCGGACGAAACCCTCTCCCGGCACGGCGACGGCGACCGACGCGGAGTCGGCCCGGGCGGAGGGCGTGCTGTGCGAGTTGGTCGACGGAACCCTCGTGGAGAAAGCCGTGAGTGAAGTGACCGCCTTCATCGCCATGCGACTTGGCATGTTCTTGGGGAACTTCCTCGAGGAGCACGACCTCGGCTGGGTGATGGGGGCGGACGGGTTCGTCGACCTCTACGGCGGCTTGCTGCAACGGGCGCCGGACGTCTCCGTCGTCCTGGACGAACAGCGCCCGGACGGACTAGCGGCCCGTGGCTACTCGGAAGGCGCCCCGGCGTTGTGCGTGGAGGTGTTCAGCCCCTCCAACACCCGGCCGGAGATGGAACGGAAGCGGCGGGAGTACTTCGAGAACGGCTGCCGGCTCTGCTGGACGATCTACCCGGCGACCGACGGTCAGCCCGCGACCTGCGAAGTCCACACCCCCGAAACCGGCCCGGAGGAGGGCGCCGGCGCCGTGCTGACGGAGGCCGACGACCTCACCGGCGGCGCCGTGCTGCCGGGCTTCGCCGTCCCCTTCGTCAAGGCCCTGCGGCGGGGGCGTGAGGGGGAACGGTGACCACCCGGGCCATGCTCGTCGCCGCCGGGTTCGCAGGGGCTTTCTGTTGGCCGATGCTGGCGCTGGGCGGGCTGGTCTGGTGGTTCTGGCGCTCCGACCGACGCCCCGACGTTCCCCCGGTCGAACGAGGCCGCGTGCCCGGGGCGCTGGTCGTGCTCGTCCTCGCGGCGGGCGCTTTGTCGTTGCTCGGCGTCGGGGCGCTATTCACCAAGCTCGGTTGGATCTGACGCCGTGCTGACGCTCACCAGCACCGTGACCGGCGTCTGCTTCGCCCTGTTGGCCGCTGGGCTGGGACTGTCGCCGCGGGCGCGTTGGGGGGCGAAGTGGGCGGCGTTCGCGGCCCTGCTGACCGGCGGGCCGGCGCTGCTGGGGTGGGCGGTCGGGTTCGACCTGGACGACCCGGCGAAGCGGGCCGAGGTGCTGTTTCAGGCCGGGCTGTTCAACCTCGCCACGCTCGGCGGCGTCGCGGGGTTGGCGTGGCTCGATTGGCGTACGCGGCCGTAGGGTCCGCTGTGCGGACCGCCCCGGACGACGGCGGTTCCTCCAAGGCGGTCCGCGCAGCGGACCCTACGGGAGAAACTTCTCCGGCCCCATGACGAGGAACGACTTCGTCAGCCCGCTCAGACGTTCGCGGTGCAGGCGGCCGTCGGGGAAGAGCGTGCGGAGTTCGGACGCGGTGACCAGACGGGTCTCCTCCACCCAGCGGGTCGCGTCGGCGGCGTTCGTCGCCCGGTCGATCCAGCCGATCTGCGCCCGCTGAACCAGGCAGGACCGCAGCCGGGTCGGCAGGAACTGCCACAGGGGCACGCGGTAGTCTGGGTCGACGGGGAACCACAGGTTCGGCGTGCGGACCGCGTACCGCCGGGCGACGCGGCGGAGTTCCGCGGCGAACCGTTCCTGCCGTTCGTACAGGCCCAGATGGTCCAGGGCCCCCTGGCTGAAGGCGAGGTCGAACTCGCCCGTTCGCCAGCGGGACAGGTCGCACAGGTCGCCGGTCGCGTAATCGAACCGCGGGTCGCGGGCCTCCCGCGGCGGCTTCTTCAGGCCCGGGTCCAGCAGCGTGACCCGGCACTTCGCCGTCAACGCCGGCGGCAGGGCCTTCCAGAACGTGTCGAACCCGCCGGCGTCCAGCACGGCGACGGGGCGGTGCGGCGCCGCGGCGTGCAGGGCTTCGATCAGCGCCGCCACCGGGGCGAACCGGGCCACGCGGCGGTCCGTCGGCGCCGCGGGCTCCGTGGGAACGGAGGCGGCGGCGGGACCGGTCGGCGGAGGTTCGGGGGCGGCGAGGGCGGGCATGCGGACGTGCGAAGCGGGACGATTCCGGCCACGCTAGGGCGCCGGCGCCGCCGGCGCCGGCGTTTCTTCTCCCCCCGAGGCCCGTTCGTCATGCCCGCCGCCCCCCCGTCCGGCGCCACCGGTTCCCCGCAGCCCGCCGACGGCCTCCCGCCGGCCCGGAGCGGCCCCGACGGCGCCCGCCCGCGGGTGACGGCCTTCGACCACGCCACGCTGGTCGCCGGGGATCTGGACCGCACGCGGGCGTTCTACGGGGACCTGCTGGGGATGTCCGAGGTCCCGCGGCCGGCGTTTTCCTTCGGGGGGCTGTGGTTCGCCACCGCCCCCGGCGGCCCGCCGGCGCTGCACATCATCGAGAGCCACGGCCCCGGCACTCCCCGGCCGGACGCGGACGGCCCCGGCAGCGGCCCGCCGGGCATCAACGAGGACGGCCGCCCCAAGCAGACCCGCGGCCCGCACCTGGCGCTGCGGTGCGACGACCCGCGGGCCTTCGAACCGCTGCTGGACGCCGCCGGGGTGCGGTTCGTCCGCCGGGCGACCCGGCGGCCGGACGGGGCGACGCAGGTGTTCGTCTGCGACCCGGACGGCCACGTGATCGAACTGTGCTCCGCTCCGACGTGACCCCCCGCGGCGGCGCGTCGCGCCCGCATAACCCGACCGCTTCGCGCGCCAGGGCCGCCGGGAGGTGCGAGGAAGCGGCAGAACCGGCCCCCGGCGGGGCCGCGTCGGCCGTGCGGGGCGGCCGGTGTGGCGATCCCGGGCGGCCGTGTCGTATGTTTCGCGGCACGTTCCACGATTGTCCCCGTGGGTATTGGCCTCCGCCCCGTGTCCCCCCCGACCGCGATCCGCCCCCACTCCCTCCCCATGGCGAGCCCCACCACCGCCCGCCGGATGATCTTCCTGGCCTGGGCCCTGGCCGCGGTCGCCGCGCTGCTGGCGATCCTCGACCTCGCCCTGCCCCCCGCGGCGAAGGTGTTCGGCGGACAGACGGTGATGGACGTGCTGTTCCTGGTCTCCGCCGCGTTGGTCGGCTACCTCGGCTGGGACGCCTGGCGCGACATCCGCTGACGGAAGAAATTCCAAGAGACAAGAACCAAAACGGGTTCGCCCCGTCGTCCTTTGGTTCTTGTCTCTTGGAATTCGGCGCTTCCCGCACCAGCGGGCCTCACAGATCGAGGTCGTCCGCCAGACTCGCCCCCTCCATGATGAGGCGGTAGCGCTCGCCGGCGTCTTTGCCGAGCAACTGGGTGAAGGCGGCGTCGGCCTCGAACTGGCTTTCCACGTCCACCCGCAGCAGGGTGCGGGTGGCGGGGTCGAGGGTGGTCTCGCGGAGCTGTTCGCTGTCCATTTCGCCCAGCCCTTTAAAGCGCAAGACCTCCACCTTGCGGCCGGCGGGGATCTCGGCCAGCAACGCCTCCTTGGCGGCGTCGTCCATGGCGTACTCCGTGCGGTTCCCCACGCTGATGCGGTACAGCGGCGGTTGGGCGAGGAACAG
Source organism: Alienimonas sp. DA493 (assembly GCF_043951915.1). Taxonomy (NCBI): domain Bacteria; kingdom Pseudomonadati; phylum Planctomycetota; class Planctomycetia; order Planctomycetales; family Planctomycetaceae; genus Alienimonas; species Alienimonas sp. DA493. Next base: position 42,635 of record NZ_JBINJD010000016.1, read on the forward strand.
CTTGCCGCTCTGCACCAGCCGGGGCATGTGACGGAAGAAGAACGTCAGCAGCAACGTCGAGATGTGGTAGCCGTCGCTGTCGGCGTCCATCAGCAGGATGACCCGGCCGTAGCGGAGGCGGCTCTCGTCGAAGTTCGGGCCGATGCCGGCGCCGAGGGCCTCGACCACGCTTTTGACCTCCGCGTTCTTGAGCACCTTGCCGGTAGACAGCCCCTCCGTATTGAGGATTTTTCCTCGCAGGGGCAGCACGGCCTGAGTGACGCCGTCGCGGCCCATCGCCGCGGTGCCGCCGGCGCTGTCGCCTTCGACCAGGAACAGTTCGTTGTTCTCGATCTCCTTGCCCCGGCAGTCGAGCAGCTTCTCCGGCAGGGCGCCGCGCTTCTTGCCGCCGGACTTGCCCCGCACGTCGGCGGCGGCGGCCCGGCTGGCCGCCCGGGCGCGGGCGGCCATCACCAGCCGGGCGAGGATCGCGTCGGCGACCGACGGGTTGCTGTTCATCCAGGTTTCGACCCCCGGCCGGACGACGCCCTCCACGAAGGCGGTCATCTCCGGGTTGTTCAATTTCTCCTTCGTCTGACCCTGGAACATCGGGTCGCCGTGGAAGGCGCTGAGCACGCAGGTGACGCCCTCGCGGATGTCCTCCGGGCCGATCGTCACCCCTTTGACGGTCTTCTCGTGAGTGGCCATATAATTGCGGACGGCCTTCAGCACGCCGGCCCGCAGGCCGCTCTCGTGGGTGCCGCCGGCGTGGGTGCGGATGCCGTTGACGTAGCTGCGGACCTGCTCGTCGGTCGCCTCGGTCCAGCGGAGGGCCAACTCGACTTTGATGCTGCCGTCGTCCTTTTCCGCGGTGAAGGGCTCCTCGTGGACGAACCGGCGCTTGCCCTCCTTGCAGAGCTTTTCGAGGTACGCCTTGATGCCGTCGGGCTGAACGAACTCGACCGTTTCCTTCTTCGCCTCGTCCGTGAACTTAATGTGCAGGCCGGCGTGGATGTAGGAGATGTCCTCCAGGTGGGTCTTGATGATCTCCGGGTTCATCCGCGTCTGTTTGAAGATCTGCGGGTCCGGGCGGAAGGCGATCTCCGTGCCGCTGCCGCGGAACTCGCGGGCCCGCTCCACCGGGCCGACGGGGATGCCGCGTTTGTAGTGCTGGACCCACTCATAGCCGTCGCGGTGAACGATCGCCGTCATGCGGCTGCTCAGGGCGTTGACCACGCTGCTGCCGACGCCGTGCAGGCCGCCGCTGCGGGCGTAGTTTTTGTCCGAGAACTTCCCGCCGGCGTGCAGGGTGGTGAGGATCACCTCCAGCGCGCTGCGTTTGTATTTGGGGTGGTCGTCCACGGGAATGCCGCGGCCCCAGTCGCGGACGCGGACGGCCTGGCCGTCCTTTTCGAGGACGACTTCAATTTTGTCGGTGTGGCCGGCGAGGAACTCGTCGACGCAGTTGTCGACGACTTCCCACAGCAAATGGTGCAGGCCGCGGTTGTCGACGCCGCCGATATACATGCTCGGCCGCCGCCGAACGGCTTCGAGCCCCTCCAGCACTTCAATATCCGCCGCCCCGTAAGAGGAGGGCGCGGCGGCCTTGGCGCTTTTGGTCAGGCGATTGGCAGGGGCGGCGGCGGCGGACATGGCGATGAGACGGGAAGAGAGATAGAATGGGGCGGGCTCACGCCGCCCGTAATCCGACGTTCGACTTGAGGAGTTTTCCGATGTCCGCCGCGACAGCCACGCCGGCGAGTCCGGCGAAGGAGACGGAGGAGCTTTTACAGCGGATCAGCGTGGACCCGAACGTCTGCTTCGGAAAGCCCTGCGTCCGGGGAACGCGGATGATGGTCTGGGTGGTTCTGGACCTGCTGGGCGCCGGCGAGACGATCGAGCAGATCGTTGAGGACTATCCTTACCTCTCCCGGGAGGACGTCCGTGCCTGTCTGCTGTACGCCTCGACTCTGCCGGCCCTCCGCACGGGTGACCCGGCGGCCTTGGACGCATTCGGCGAGGCGGTCGCGGCTGCGAAAGCGCGGCGGGCGGCGGCGTGAAGTTCGTCGTTGACGAGCAACTTCCTCCGCTGTTGGCGACGCGGCTGAACGACTGGGGGCACGACGCCCTGCACGTCTTCGACACCCCCGGCGGCCAAAGCAGCGCCGACTTCGATATCCGCACGTTCGCCGACGCCGCCGAGCGGGCGGTGATCTCGAAGGACGACGACTTTTTGAAGACGCACCGGGCGTTCGGGGCCCCAGCGGTCCTGCTGTACGTCACGACGGGCAACTTGCGGACGAACGCCCTGCTGACACTGTTTGAGACCCACCTGCCGGACCTCGTCACGGCGCTGGCGGCGGACAGCTTCGTGAACCTCGGTTTGGACGGGCCGACGGCGGGAACGCCGTCCGGCGAGGGGGAATAGCGGTTTCGGGAGGACGATCGGGTCACTTCGCCGCCCCCCAGTCCACCAGGTCCGGGCCGTCGTGCAGCACCTGTTTGAAGCCGGTGCGCTGGCTGGTTTTGACCCCCTTGCCGCCGCGGCCGGTGGGGGTGTATTTCATCTGGCCGAACGGCAGCTCTTTGTCGTTCACGTTTAAAACGTGCAGCACGTCGCTGGGGCGGCGGCAGAGCTGGGCGCCCAGCACGGCGTCGGACTTCTCCAGGTCGATGCCCTTCACCCCCTTGCCGGGGCCGGCGAGCACCGGGACGGTCTCCATTTTAAAGTGCAGCACGCGGGCCTTTTTGGTGGCGAGGAACACGCTCTCGGCGCCGTCGACCCGCTCCACGTGGACGACGCGGTCGTCGCCGGTCAGCCGCAGGAACTTGCGGCCGCCGCGGGTGCTGACGTCCCGGAAGCCGGACAGCCCCACCCGGGAGACCTGCCCCTGCTCCGTGGCGACGAACAGGTGCGGGGCCAGCGAGGGCGTGCCGTCCACTTCGAAATCGAGCGGGGTGAAGCGGGAATCGGTGCTGATCGCGGCGACGATCCGCACCCCGTCGTCCAGTTTGACGTGCTTGCTGAGCGGCTCCCCGTAACCGGTGCTGGCGGGGATCTGCTCCACGGGCAACGTATAGGCGGTGCCGTCCTCGGCGAAGAACACGATCGCGTCCAGCGTGCTGGCGCCCAGCACGCAGAGGGTTTCGTCCCCCTCGCGGGTGCGGAGGGCGTCGACGGCGTTGATCGTGCCCAGCCGTTTGATCCAGCCGTCGCGGGTCAGCACGACGTTGGTGTCCTCCTTGACGATGTAGGCGGTCGGGTCGAACTCCTCGACCTCCTCGCTGCCGCCCAGGCTGGTGCGGCGGCGGTCGGAGAACTCGTCGCCGATCTCCTTGAGTTCCGCCCGGATCAGCGCCCACAGGGCGGACTCGTCGCTCAGCAGCTTGACCAGCCGATCGGCCTCCGCCCGCTTCTCGGCCAGTTCGCCGAGAATCGTGTCGATCTCCAGCCGGGAGATCTTATAGAGCATCATTTCCAGGATCGCGTTCGTCTGGAGTTCGTCCAGCGGGAAGGCGTCCATCAGCTTTTCGCGGGCGTCCGCCTTGCCGTCCGACTCGCGGATCAGCCGGATCGCCTTGTCGATCCCGCTGAACAGGATTTCGAACCCTTCCAGCAGGTGAATGCGGCGGCGGAGCACCCGCAGGTCGTGCTTGAGCCGTCGGGTGACGGTTTGCAGACGGAAGTCGAGGAAGACCCGCAGCATCTGCTTGAGGTCCAGCCGCCGCGGCACCAGCGGGACGTCCTCCCCGCCGTCGAGCAGTTCGGTTTCGCTTTCCTCCCGCTCGTTGCTCTCGTCCTCCTCCGCCTCCGTCACGCCGAGGCCCCGCGGGGCCTCGGCGTGATCAGCGCTCTCCCCGGCGTCGAACACGTCCGGCACCAGCGCCGTGAGGTTCACCGCGAAGTTCTGCTCCAGGGCGGTGTGTTTGTAGAGGTAGGCCATCACGGCCTCGGCGTCCTGCTTGCTCTTGACCGTGACGACGATCCGCAGGCCGTGGGTGCGGTCGGTTTCGTCGTCCGCCTCCAGCATCTGGGGGATCTTGCGGCTTTCGGCGAGCGCCTTGAGGTCCGCGATCACCGCCCCGCTGGTCACGCCGTGGGGCAGGCTGTCGATCACCAGCCGGGCCGGCTGGGCCTTCTTGCGGCCCTTCTTCGGCTGGGAATCCTCCGGGTCGAAGTCCCAGACGGCCCGCACCTTGATGGAGCCGCGGCCCTCCTCGTAGGCGGTGCGGATGTCGGCCCGGTCGGAGACGATCCGCCCGCCCAGCGGGAAGTCCGGCCCCTTGATGCCCTTCTGCATCAGTTGGGCGACGGTGGCGTCGGGGTCGTCGATCAGGTGGCAGGCGCTGTTGACGACCTCCCGCAGGTTGTGCGGGGGGATGTTGGTCGCCATGCCGACCGCGATGCCCGTCGCCCCGTTGACCAGCAGGTGGGGGAACGCGGCGGGAAAGACGACCGGCTCGGTGCGTTCGGCGTCGTAGGTCGGCCGGGTGGGGACGGTGTTTTTGCCCAACTCCGCCATCAGGCTGGCGGCCGGGGCGGTGAGGCGGGCCTCGGTGTACCGGGCGGCGGCGGCGGGCAGGCCGAGGACGCTGCCGAAGTTCCCCTGGCCCTCCACCAGCGGGACCCGCATCGCGTGGTCTTGAGCCAGCCGCACGAGAGTGTCGTAGGCGGCGGTGTCGCCGTGCGGGTGGTACTTGCCGATGGTGTCGCCGACGATGCGGGCGCACTTCACCGTCTTGGTGCCGGGGGCGAGGTTCAGCTCCCGCCCCATCACGTACAGGATGCGGCGCTGGACCGGCTTGAGCCCGTCCCGGGCGTCCGGCAGCGCCCGGCTGCCGATGACCGACAGGGCGTAGTTCAGGTACCGCCGCCGGGTCTCCTCGGCGAGCGAGACGTACCGCACCTCCGGCCGCCCCTCGGGCCGCATGCTCTTCTTCCGGCGGCGGGTCTTCTTCTTCGCGGACCCGTTGGAACTGGGAGAGGACGCAGCCACGGCGGCGGGGGGCGGGGACGGAATAGGTGGACAGAAGGGCAGTGGATTGTACCCGATCCGCCCCAGTCTGCCTACGGGGATTGCGCGGAGTGGGCGGGCGGCGCGGGGGCGGGGCGTTCGCGGCGCGGTCTCGTCCCATGTCAGTACCGCTCGCTTCGACCTGTCCCACGGCGACTGTGTCTGTAAGGCCGGGGGAGCGTTACGATGTGCCGTGCTGCAGAAACTCCGAGTGAGCTTCCCGTGGAGATCTCGGCCGAACAGTTCAACTCGTACCCGCTCTGTGACGCGGTCCTCGATTCCATCACTTGGATCAACGATGGCCGCGACGTGTCTATCGGTTTACGGTTTGCCGCGGGGAGTGCGGTACTGTTCCGCTTCGAGTGGGTCGATCAACTTAGAATCGAGCTGACTCAAAACGAGCGACAGGCTAGCCAGCCGCTGAGCTGGGACTGTGCAGCGGAGAACATTGAGAACGGTCGGAAGCGGATCTCCCTCGATTTCAGCAGCCAAGGGAGCATGTCTTTCCGGTGCAATACGATTGCCCGCGAGGACACCTAATCGGTGCTCGACCCGAAACGCCACTTGGGCGTCATCATACGGCACCCTCAGGACCCACGAGCGACACGCCATGAGCAACCGAACTTGGGTCTGCTTTGACTGCCGCGAGGCCGTGCGGCGAGGGCTGTCGCTCGGGCGGGACGTCCGCTGCGCGTTTTGCGGGAAGCCCTGTCGGTGTCTAGGGTATAAGATCCCGACGCCCCGCAAGTCCGCGGCGAAGCAGTGGGTGGCCCTGCGGCGGAGCCTGAACAGGCAGAATCACGCCGTCGCCGAGGAGCGGTTCCGCCGGCGGGTGCGGCTCCGGCACGAGCTGGAGCAGAACCTTGTTCGGCTCGAAGCGAAGCCGCCGAACCCGGGCCGGGCGAGCGCCGTGCGACGCCTCCGCCGCCAGTTGGAGGACCGATGAACCACGACGCCTCGCCGCAGTTCCGGCAAATCGCCTTCGGCTCCGACGACTACCGCCAGGAGTACGACCTGCGGGACGAGGTGCTGCGGCGGCCGTTGGGGCATCGCCTCGCAGACGACGACCTCTCCGGCGAGGCGGAGCAGTGGCACCTCGGGCTGTTCGAGGCCGGGGAACTGCGGGCCTGCGTCGTCGCCGTGCCGTTGGCGGACGGCGGGGCGAAGCTCCGGCAGATGGCGGTGCGGCCGGAGGCGCACGGGCGAGGGCTCGGGCGCCGGCTGATGGAGGCGGTGGAGCGCGACCTCAAGGGGCGGGGCTTCGTGAACGTCACGCTGCACGCCCGGGCGACCGCGGTCGGGTTCTACGAAAAACTCGGCTACCGGCGGGTCGGCGACGAATTCATTGAAGTGACCCTCCCCCACTTCGTCATGCAGAAGCGCCTGACGACGTGAGCGCCGCTCGAAACCGGCTGCCGAACCCTCCGTCCGTCGGCCGCCCCCCGTCGTTCCCGCCGAGTCGCTCCCTTGAACTACCTCTTCCTGCTCGTCGCGATCGTCGCCGAGGTGATCGCGACCTCGGCCCTGAAGGCGTCGGAGGGGTTCTCCCGGCCCGGCCCCTCGGCCGTGGTCGTCGTGGGGTACGCCGCGGCCTTTTATTGCCTGTCGCTGACGCTGCGGACGATCCCCGTCGGCGTGGCGTACGCGATCTGGTCGGGCCTGGGCGTCACGCTGATCACCCTCGTCGGCTGGGTCGCGTTCGGGCAGAAACTCAACGCGGCCGCACTGATCGGGATGGGGCTGATCGTCGCGGGCGTCGTGGTGCTCAACCTCTCCCCGGCGGCGGGGCCGCACTGAGCGGCGAGTCCATTCGACCGACGCCGACCGGCCAGGCCGCGCCCGCACTCCGTCCGACGGAACCGTAACGAGGACCCCCGTGCCCGATCTCCTGATCCTCGCCGCCGGAGTGATCTCGGCGCTCGTCGCCGTCCTCGCGATCGCCGTGCGTCTTGAACGGACCGCCGGGGAGGACTGGCGGGAGCGCTGGCCGGCGATTTCCGACGCGGAGTTTCTCGCCAGATGCTCCCCCGGCGTGAACCCGCGGACGGCGCTGACCGTGCGGCGGATCGTGGCGGAGCAACGCGGCGTGCCGTACGAGCGCGTCCACCCGGAGCAACGCTTCGTCGAGGACCTGCACGCCGACTGACGGCCCCGCCCCGGCGCCCGTTGACGCGGCGTCCGTTGACGCGGCGCCCGTTGACGCGACGGGCGCGGCGCCGCACCCTGCGGGAGCCCTTTTCACGTCAGTCAGACCTTCAACCCCGGAGCGGGAGATGAGCGGACAGCGCACCATGAAGGCCGCGGTCTTCGTCGAACCCGGGCGGATCGTGCTGGAGGAGAAGCCCGTGCCGCAGGTCGGGCCGCTCGACGCCCTGCTGAAGGTGACGACGACGACCATCTGCGGCACCGACGTGCATATTTTGAAGGGCGAATATCCGGTCGCCCGCAACCTGACCGTCGGCCATGAACCGGTGGGCGTGATCGCGGAACTCGGGGCGGCGGTGCGGGGCTACGAGGTCGGCCAGCGGGTGATCGCCGGGGCGATCACGCCCTGCGGACAGTGCCATTCCTGCCTCGACGGGATTCGCTCCCAGTGCGGCGGCAAGCCGATGGGCGGCTGGCGGCTCGGCAACACCATCGACGGCTGTCAGGCGGAATACGTTTTAATTCCGGACGCCGCCGCCAACCTCGCCCCGATCCCCGACCACCTCAGCGACGAACAGGTGCTGATGTGCCCGGACATCATGAGCACCGGCTTCGGCGGGGCCGAAAGCGGCCGCATCCGCATCGGCGACTCCGTCGCAATCTTCGCCCAGGGGCCGATCGGCCTGTGCGCGACCGTGGGTGCCCGGCTGTCGGGGGCGACCCGCATCTTCGCCGTGGACGGTCTGCCGGAGCGGCTCGCCACGGCTCGCCAACTCGGCGCCGACGTGGTGATTAATTATCAGGACGAGGACCCGGTCGAGGCGATTCTGGAGGCCACCGACGGCCGCGGCGTGGACGTGGCCGTCGAGGCGCTCGGCACGCAGCAGACCTTCGAAAGCTGCCTCCGCGTGCTGCGGCCGGGCGGGACGCTGTCCAGTCTGGGCGTGTACTCCGGCAAGCTCACGCTGCCGCTGGACGCCTTCGCGGCGGGGCTCGGCGACCACACCGTCGTCACGACGCTGTGCCCCGGCGGCAAAGAGCGGATGCGCCGCCTGATGAACGTCCTCGCCTCCGCCCGGGCGGACCTGCAACCGCTGGTCACCCACCGGTTCCCGCTGGACCGCATCGAAGAGGCCTACGATCTGTTCGCCAACCAGCGCGACGGCGTGCTGAAAGTCGCCGTCACGCCGTAAATGATCCGGCCCCGACCGTCGGACGCCGGTCGACCATGAACAGGAGCGGCCATGAGCAGCGTCGGCCAGCAGGGGCGCCCATGAGCGGCCCGCGCGGACGGCTCATTCGCCCTGCTCCGAGCGCTGGTCGACGGCGGTTTTGAGTTGCCGGACCGGGCGGACGTCGAGGTCGTACAGCCGCCAGTGACAGTCCTCCGCGAGGCGCTCCGCCTCGCGGAGGCGGCTCATCAATTCGTCCGCGGTCGTGACGGCGCCGGCTTTGGGGGCGACGAAGATCGTACCGGTGACGGCCCGGCCCTGCTCGCGGAGGCGAAACTCCACGTCCTCCACCCAGTCCAGTTGCAGTAACCGCGCGCGGAGTTCGCTGGGCAGCGGGTCGGGGGAGCGATCGCCCACGCCGGTGGGGACGTGGTCCATCAGGTCCGCGACCACCTGCACCGTGCCGCGGACGCCGTCCCGGGTCACGTCCAGCCCGATCAACCCCGCGGCGACCGCGTCCGCCCACCACCAGCCGAGGCCGACCCCCAGCACCCCGAAGGCCCCCGCCAGGCCGGTCATCCAGTCGGCCTTGTTCATCTTCGCGTCGCAGGCCAGCACGTCGTCGTGCAGGTCGTCGGCGAGTTTTAATTTCATCCGGCCCAGAATCACCGGCGGGATCACGCTGTAGGTCAGTGCCAGGATCATGATCCATCCGGCCCAGATCGGTTCGTCGAACAGCGCGCCGCCCAGCGGGAAGATCGCCCCGACGGTGGGGCGGTCGCCCAGCGTCAGGGTCAGGATCGCGTCGATCACCAGGTATCCCCCGAGCATCAACAGCGCCACGGAGGCCCCCAGGTAGGCGATCTGCATCGACCGCAGATACCCGAACGGAAAGCGGTCGTTGGGGCTGCGGAACTCGAACCGGGAGGCCCACAAAAACGCGATCGGCGGGACCAGCGAGAGCAGGTCCTCGATCCACGCCGCCCGCATCGCGGCGCTGGAGCCCATCGCCCAGTAGATCACGGCGATAATCGAAGTCATCCAGCCCAGCGTCCACCACTCCAGGCGGCGGGCGCGGGCGAGGGCCGGGCGGCGGTCCTCCGGCAACCCGTACGGGTGCCGGGGCCGCATCGCGGCGGGGGCGGGGGCGGGGTCGCTCATCGCGGCGCCTCGCTCCCGGGGGCGGACGGCTCGGGCGGGGCGGCGGGTTCCAGCGGCCCGGGCCCGGCCTCGGCGAGCAACCGCTCCCGCCAGCGGTCGCCCCGTTCGGCCGCGGCCCGGGCGAGGCGCTTGTCCAGGGCGACCAGCCAACCGTTCTCCCCCGGCGGCACCGCCATCACGTGATTGCGGGGATGCTCCGAATCCGGCCGCGGCGGTTCGGTGAAATACGCGTGACTGAGCCCCACCCGGCCGGCCCAGGGGGTGTCGTCGGTCAGCCCGCCGGCGACCAGGTCGAGCTGCCGGCGCTCCAACTGCCGCAGGGCTTCGTCGGCGGGGCCCCAGAACCAGACGACCCGGGCGTCGTGGGCGGCGGCGAACTCCTCGATCAGTTCCACCTCGATCCCCCCCGGTTCGCCCCCCTCGCCGCGGACGACCCACGGGGCGTCCTCCGTCAGCCCGGCCCGCAGCACGTTCCCGCGGACCGTCTCCATGGTGCCCCCCGGGTCGCGGGGCAGATCGCAGCCGATCAGCGCCACGACCGCCGCCGCCCCGCCGAGGAGCCCGGCGCACAGGCCCCCCCGCCGGCGGCGGAGAGCGGCGGGGGCGGGAGTCGGCATGCCCCCAGCATGGCGCCGGCCCCCGGCGGACGGACCGGGGCGGGAACGATCGCCCCGACCCGGGGAACCCCCGGGCGTCGCCCGTCAGGCAGGGCGTCCGTCCGGCGGGGCGGGAACCGGGCCGGGCGGCAAGTCGTGGGTGACGAGGTAGAGCGTCGGCGGCGTCGCCTCGGCGGTCTCGATCAGGCGTTCCAGCCGTCCGGCGAACGCGGCGGGGGCGAGGTGGGCGTCATAGTACGCCGCCGCCGCCCGGCCCATCGCTCGCCGCTGGTCGACCGGCATCGCCAGCGCCTCGCGGAGGCGTTCGGTCAACTGCTCCGGCGTATTGAACAGCAGGGCTTCGCGGTCCGTCAGCGCCGGCCGCATCAGGTGGCCGTAGTTCGTGATCGGCACGGTCCCGACCGCCAGCGCCTCGGTCAGGTTGTGCGAAAACGGGATGCGGTAGCCCGGCGGGGCGAGGAAGAAGTCGGCCTCCGCCAGCGAGGCCAGCCACTCGTCCGCCCCGATCTTCCACCCGTCCGGGCGGACGAACCGGTCCCGCGTCGTCCCCCCCTGCCGCCGCAGCGCCGCGTGCAGGGCGCTGCGGGCGTTGCCGGACTCCGCGGGGGGCAGCGGGGAGGGGGCGTGCGGGCGGCCCTCCAGCGCGGCCAGCAGCGCCGCCCGGGGGACGAGGTGAAAGGTCTCCCGGATCGGGCCGCTGCCGTAGACGCCCGGGTCGGCGGCGCCGGCGAACAGCGCGCCGACGGTGCGGTCCCGGGCCCGCAGGGCGGCGAGGTCGTCCAACGGCCGGGATTGGGGTGCAGGCCGGTAGTGATCCGGGTGCAGGGGGAAGGGGAGAACCAACGCCCCCGCGGGGGCCGCGGCCCAGTCGTAGCGGAGGCGAATCACGGCCCGGAACGGGCGGTCCGGCACGTCGGCGGCGGGGTCCTCGGTGATCCAGAGGATCCGGGCCGGATCGCCGTCCGGCACGCCGGCCGGGCGGCCGCGGCGGGTCGTCTCGACCGTCAATCCGGGGAGGGCCAACAGCTCCCGGCCGTACTTGTCCCCCCGGCCGAACCGCTCCGACCGCACCCGCAGATGCACCCGGTAGCCGCCCTCGAACAGCAGCCGGCCCAGCGAATACGGGTAGCGGTCCAGCGGCCGCTCGCGGAGGTCCAGCACGACGGTTCCCCCCGCCCCCGGCCCCGGCGGCGGATCGCCGGCGACGGGGCGGTGCCCGGCCGCCAACGCGTCCCCCCGCCGGGCCAGTTGCCAGCGCCGGGCCGGAGCGAGGAGGCGTCGCGCGAGCCGGCCGGGGGACATGCGGGAACGGCGGGCGGGACGAACGCGGGAGCGGCGGACGCGGCGACTGTGCCCCCTCCCGCGGGGCGGTTCAAGCCCCCGCCCCGGCGAACGACCCGCCGGAGTCGATTGAAGAAACAAGAAAAATAAACCGTCCCCCCTCGCCCCCTTTTGGGGAGAGGGGTCGGGGGTGAGGGGGCAGCGACGCCCGCTGTCCGTTCGCCGTCCGCCGACTCTCCGTCAGGCGCCTCACTGCAGAGAGCGGAGACGGGCGAACCGTTCGCCACCCTCACCCCCGGCCCCTCTCCCTCAAGGGAGAGGGGGGAGGCGTCGCATCGACACGGCTTACATCGACGGCGGGGTGATCCGGTACACCCGGCCGTTGCCCTCCTCGGTGAACAGCAGCGCCCCGTCCGCGGCAAAGTGCACGCTGACCGGGCGGCCGCAGGTCAGCGGCACGGACGGGTCGAGCAGGAAGCCGGTGACGAAGTCCTCGTAGACGCCGGTCGGGCGGCCGTTTTCGAAGGGCACGAACACGATTTTATAGCCGGTGCCCTCGTCCCGGTTCCACGAGCCGCGGAAGGCGCTGAAGGCCCCGCCGCGGTAGCGTTCCGGCCATTTGTCGCTGTCGCAGAAGGCCAGCCCCAGCGCCGCGGAGTGCGACCGATACAGCACGTCCGGGGTGACGGTTTGGGCGACCAGGTCCGGCCGCTCGCTTTGCCCGTTTTCGGTGCGGCGGGGGTCGACGTTCTCCGGCGTCAGGTAGGCGTAGGGCCAGCCGTAGAAGGCCCCCTCTTTCACCAGCGTGAGGTAGTCCGGCACGAGGTCGTCGCCGATTTTATCCCGCTCGTTGACGTTCACGTAGACCGCGCCGGTCTCCGGGTGAAAGTCCAGCCCGACCGGGTTCCGCAGGCCGGAGGCGTAGACGCTGCGGTGCGTGCCGTCGAGGTTCATCCGCAGCACGGCGGCCCGCGGCGGGGCCTCTTTGTCGACGTTCGATTCGCTGCCGACGGTGGCGAAGAGATGCTTGCCGTCCGGGGCGACCCGCACGTTCCGCGTCCAGTGTTGGTTATAACCCTGCCCCGGCAATTCCGTGATCGGCACGGGCACCGCGGTGATTTTCGTCTGCCCCTTTTCGTAGGGATACCGCAGCACGGCGTCGGTGTTGCCGAGATAAAAATGCCACTGCCCGTCGACCTGCGCGAAATCCATGCCGAAGGGCAGGTTGGCGCCGTTCGACTCGTCGAGGAACAGGCTGCGTTCGTCGGAGACGCCGTCGTCGTTCGTATCGCGGAGCAGGTGAATCTTGTTCGTGCGGCCGCAGGAGACCAGCACGTCCCCCTCCGGCGTGAGCGCCAGCCAGCGGGCCTTCTCGATCCCCTCGGCGAACAGGTTCGCCTGGAACCCCTCGGGGACGTGCAGGTGGAAGTCGTCCGGCGGGACGACGACCTTCGGGTTGTTGCTGACGCTCTCGGAGGCGAACGGCTCCGGCAGGTCCTCGACGGTGATGCGGATCGGCTCCGCCTCGAACGGCTCGACGGGCACCCGCGACTCGGCGGGGACGTCCGCGGCCGGGGCGGCGCCGGCCGTGCCGAACCCGGCGGCGGCGGCAAGCAGGGCCGCCCCGAGGAGCGGGCGGTGGACGGCACGGGGGCGGGAGCGAAGCATGACGGCGAACCTGTCTGACAGGACGGATGGAATTCAGATGTTCCCAACGGCGACGACGCCCCCATGGTAGACCGGCCGCCCGCCGCCCCTCACCCCCGCCGCCCCGGCGCCGCCCCGCGTGATCGGGTGGGGTTTGCTCCCGGGCGGGGACGATCGGCACGGGACCGGGCGGCACGGGACCGGGCGGGATTCACGTTGATCGAACTGCTGGTCGTGATCGCGGTGATCGCGATTCTGGTCAGCCTGTTATTGCCCGCCGTGCAGCAGGCCCGGGCGGCGGCCCGGCGGACGCAGTGCGCCAACAACCTCAAACAGCTCGGGTTGGCGCTGCATAATTTGGAGGGGGTCGAAGGCGCGTTCCCCGCCGGCCGGGGGGCGCCGCTGCCGGTGATCTTCTCGCCCCAGGCTCATCTGCTGCCCTACTTGGAGGGCAGCACGATTCATCGCAGCATCAATTACGACGCCGCCCCGGTGACGTTCGGCATCGGCGGCGGGGTGACGTTCAGCGGGGCCGAGAACGCCCCCGCGGCGGGGGCCGTGGTGCCGACCTTCCTCTGCCCCGCCGACGGCCTCGGCCGCGTGCCCGGGTTCGAGACCGAGCCCGACCGCTTCGGCGCCACGAATTACGCCGGCAACGCCGGCAGCGGGTTGAAAGACTACGGCTCGTTGAACGACGCCGACGGCGTGTTCTACACCGCCTCGGCGGTCCGCTTCGCCGATTTACGAGACGGCGTGACGAACACCGTCGCCTTCAGCGAACGCCCCCTCGGCCCCGGCGGCACGGTCGATCTGGACCCGGCGACGGCGGCCGCCGACCCGGCCGCGACGGCCGGTTTAATTCGAGAAATCCCCGGCGGCGACGACCCCATCGACGCCGCCTGCCTCGCCGACGCCGCCGGCGGCTGGTTCACGGAGCGGGGCGGCAAATGGATCCTCGGCAACTACGGCAACACGCTCTACGACCACGCCCTCCCGCCCAACGCCGCGGCGTGGGACTGCATGAACCAACGCCAACAAAAAGCCCGCCTGACCGCCCGCAGCTTTCATAGCGGCGGTGTGCAGGTCGCCCTCTGCGACGGCGCCGTGCGCTTCGTCGCCGACGGCATCGACCTCGCCACCTGGCAAGCCGCCGCCACCCGGGCCGGCGGGGAAGTGTTGAGCGCGGGGTGGTGAGGCGGATAGTTTTGTCCGCTCACCTAGCCCGTTCGCTTCCGCAGAGTGAGTGCTCGATTCCCGACGGAAGGTGCTGTCGAATTTTCAGCAGCACCACACTTCGACCAGTCGTCGGGATCTAACGATGAATTATCCCAAGCGCGTCAATGAGGCTTCCGGATCGCCCCCAGAAACCATCGAATTTTTGTCCCTGCGGAACACTGAAGGAGTAGGTGGACCGCCCCCCTCCACCTCCAAAAGTGTATGTCTTGCCGGCCGAAGTTTGAATATTCAGCTTGTCGATCAAGTCGCCACACCTACCCCAGATTCTGACAATCGACTCTCCTCTCGCAAGCGAGAACGAACTGGGATCGCCGCCAGAACCTCCGTGGCGGTCGAGCGTTCTGATCGAACCATCGCCTCGGATGAGAACGAGTTGAATGGAGTCGACAACTGACCCCGACCAGATGCGAATTTCAGCAATTCGATCACCAGACGCGATGCTGTCATCGAAGAACGGCCTGCCCCCATCTCCGCCGGCGGGACCTTGATATTGACGTCCTCCTTCGGGAGAGTCCACCGTCGAGTCAGATTCTTCAGACATTCGATGACCTTTCGAACGAAGGTGGTACAGAAGTGCTGTTGACATCACCGTATCGGGGCCGCCGCAGAATGGCAAGTTTCCTCTTGGCGTAAATTGATGCCGGCTAGGTGGCTGGGGCAGAGGGGGCGAGGTTTAAGCTGGCCGAGCCGATGCTTGAGAGCCAGTTACCTTGGACCGCATCGATACGCCGGGTGCCTAGGGCACCGGATGCCCCAGAACCCGTGACGCCCGCGCTGTTCTCCCCCGACTTCGCACGCAATCCGTTCTGGGGCATCCGCTTCGCTCCTGCCCCAGCCACCCGGGCGGTTGAGAAGCATCGAGCGTCCCGGACGCTGCAAGCGTCCGGGACGCGGCGGGTGCGCCCGCGGTGCCGGGGGAGGGACTTTCGAGTCCCGCGTTTCGCAGCGGGCGGGGTCGCGTCTTGACGGGACGCTCGGGGGCGAGTGGGCTGGGGGCGCGGTCGCCGTGCGTGGCACGGCGAATTCGCCCCGGACTCCCTCCCGCTCGCCCGAAGAAGGAACGAACATGAACGAGACGACCCGGCGCCATGCGATGAAACTGGCCGCCGCCGGCGGCGTGACGGCGGTCGCCGGGGCGGCC
>NZ_JBINJD010000170.1:0-10943 GCF_043951915.1 Alienimonas sp. DA493
CGTGGGCCAGCAGGCCGTCGGACAGGGCCTTCAGGACCTTCGTCGGCCAGGGGAGCGGCCGGCCGGCCTCCAGCAGCCCCTCCAGGAGCGTGGGCACGACGGCGGTCATCAGGAACAGGCTCACGCCGATCGCCGCGACGAGCACGAACGCCGGGTAGAGCAGGGCCGTCGTCACCCGGTCCCGCAGCTCCAGCCCCGCCTCGCGGAAGTCCGCCAGCCGGGCGAGCACGGCGTCTAAATTCCCGGACTTCTCGCCGACCTCGGCCATCTTGACGGCCAGCGGGTCGAACAGCCGGGGCCGGCCGGCGAACGCCTCCGCCAGCGAGACGCCGGCGCCGACCCGGTCCCGGACCCCCAGCAGGGCCTCGCCGAGCCGGCCGGGGTGCCCGGCGGCGACCACTCCCAACGCCTCGGCCAGCGGCACGCCGACCCCCAGCAGCGTGGACAGCTCCCGCACCGCCGAGGCCGTCCGGCGGACCGACCCCCGCCCACCCGGCAGGCGCTCTCGCAGGGAGCCGGGGGACGAACCCCCGCCCGCCGCGGACGCCGAGGCGGCCTGCTCGCGGACCTCGACCGGGGCCAGCCCGCGGTCCCGCAGCAGGTCGCGGGCGTGGCGGGGGGAGTCCGCCGCCAGCACGCCCCTGACGGCCGGCCCGCCGGCGGGGTCGGTCGCGCGATAGGCGAAGACAGCCACGGGGCGGCGGGAACACGGAACGGGTCGGAGCGATCCACCCTGACCGCCCGGCCGGACGCCGACAAGCGGGCCGGGGCCGGAGGTCGACCGAGCTTTCGCCTGTGGATATCGTTCTCGCGACCGCCCGGAGGTCTTCCCACGCCGTCGACCACACGAGGGGGGCGGGCAGTTCGTATTGCGGTCCACAGGGAGCGAGAACGTGCGAGCCCTCGACGATCCCGAAATCCGAGAACCGTCCCGCCGGGGCGGGGAGCGGTGTCCCGTTCGGGGCGCAAGGCGGACGACCGAGGCCGCCGAGGTCCGCCCGGACAGATCCGCCCGTGCGGTCCGCGGCGGGGGGCGGTGAGCGATGGCGGTCCGGACTCGCACCGTGCGCCGTACGCTTACGGCGGCGGCCCTCGCCGTCTGGCCCGCCGCCGGCGTCGCGTGTTTCTGGGCCCTCGGCGGCCCGGGCGCCGGCTCAGCGGGGCCCGCGGCGCCGCCTGCTGCGGCCGCGGCCGTGGGCGATCCCGGCCGGGCGGGACCGCGGGTCGCCGCGGCCGGGGCCGACGACCCGATCTGGGGCCGGGCCCTGAGGCGGCCGCTGTTCCCGCCCGCGGCGGCCCCGCCGCCGGCCGCCCCGCCGGCCCCGCCCCCGCGGGCGGTCCCGCCGCCGGCCGTCGTCCTGTTGGGCACGATGGCGGAGGGCGCGGGGGGCGACGCGGCGGCGGCCCTGCGGGTCGGGACCGGCCCCGCCGCCGCGGTCGAGGTGCGGCGGGCCGGGGAGGCGCTGGAGGGGCTGCCGGCGGTCCGGATGGAGGCCGTCGGGGACGGCGAGGCCGTGGTCACGTCCGGCGGCCGCGAGTTCCGCCTCGCGACGCCGGCCCCGGCCGCCGCGCCGTTCGCCGACGCCGCCGACTGAGGCCGCGTTTCGGCGGGCGGTTCGGGCGTCGATTAACCCGCCGGGCGGGTACCACGGACCGTCTCGCGGCGGCAGGCGGCGGCGACCGGGGCCGCGTCGAACGGCCGGACCCGCCAGGCCAGCAGCGTCCAGGCGGCCTCCAGGCCGTCGCGGAACCGGATCTTCTTCCCGTCCTCCGGCCCGCGGGGGGCGTAGGAGACCGGCGCCTCCCGCACCCGCAGGCCGGCCCGGGCCGCCTTGGCCGTCACCTCCGGGCAGAACTCGAACCGCTCGCACCGCAGGGCCATCGCCCGCAGCGCCTCCGCCGGGAACGCCTTGTAGCAGGTCGCCTCGTCGGTGACCCGCAGCCCGTAGAGGGCCCGCACGAACAGGTTCAACAGCCCGACGCAGCGGGCGTGCCAGCGGTGGGGGAAGGCGTTCCCGCCCAGCCGCCGCGACCCGTAGACCGCGTCCGCGGCGCCGGCCAGCAGCGGCGCGAGCACCGCCGGCAGCTCCGCCGGGTCGTACTCCAGGTCCGCGTCCTGGACGACGACGTACCGGCCGCGGGCCGCGGCGAGCGCGGTGCGGACCGCCGCCCCCTTGCCGCGGTTCGCCGGGTGGCGGAGCAGCCGGAGCGGGACGTCCGGGCGGGCCGCCGCCCACGCCCCGACCGCCGCGGCGGTGTCGTCGGTCGACGCGTCGTCCACGACCACGATCTCGCAGTCGAGGGCGGCGGCCGCCAACCGGTCGAGCACGGCGGCCACGCGGGGGGCCTCGTTGAACGCGGGCATCAGCACGCTGAGCGTCGGGGGGCCGGCGTCGCGGATCTCGGCGGGCGGGGGCGGTCCGGTCACGGCCCAGTTTGACCGCCGCCGCGTCCGGCCGTCCAATGCGCGGGCAAACTTCGATCGGTTCCTGACCCCGCGGCGCCCCCGTCCGGCGCCGGGCCCCGCGTTCCCGCCGACCCCCGCGAATTTCTGCCCGACGCACGCGCCGACGCGAGGCCGCCGACGCCGCCCCGGGCGACCCCGGGGCGGGGGCCGGACGTCGCCGGGTCGGACGGGGGCGGGGTCGGGCCGGCAGCGACCGCGGCGGACGGGGCGGCGGGCGGTCGCACGCCCGCCCGGTTCTGGTGGGCGGCCGCGGCCCTGCTCGCCCTGCACGCCGGCCTGCTGGCCCGCACGGCGGCGGTCCACGGGTTCACCTGGGACGAACCGGCCCACCTGGCCGCCGGCCTGGCCCACTGGCAGACCGGCCGGGCCGATCTGTACGCCGTGAACCCCCCGCTGGTGCGGGCCGCGGCCGCCCTGCCGGTGCGGCTGACCGGCGGGCCGGAGTTGGATCCGGCGGACCTGACCCCCGGCGGGTTCGCGCCCCGCCCCCGCGACCGCCGGGAGGTGGAGTTGGGCCGCCGCCTCGTCCGCGAAAACGGGCGGGCCTCACTGGACCTGCTGCGGACGGCCCGGTGGTCCTGTGTCCCGTTCTCCCTCGCCGGGGCCGTCTGCTGCGGGCTGTGGGGGCGGGACCTCTACGGCCCCGCCGGCGGGCTGGCGGCCCTCGCCCTCTGGTGCCTCTCGCCGATGGTCCTGGGGCACGGGTCGCTGATTACCCCTGACGTTCCCGCGGCGGCCTTGGGGGCCGGCTTCGTGTACGCGTTCCGCGGGTGGCTGCGGGCCCCGGCGTGGTCGCGGACGCTGTGGCCCGGCCTGCTTTGCGGACTGGCGGTGTCGGCGAAGGCGACCTGGCTGGCGCTCGCCCCCCCGGTCGCGGTCGCCCTCTGGCTCCTCTGGCGGGCCGGCCGCACGACGCGTTCCGGGGCCGCGCGGGAGGCGGCCCAGTTGCTGGCGGTCGGCGCCCTGGCCCTGGGCGTACTGCACGCCTGCTACGGGTTCCGGCACCCGCTGCCGCGGCTGGGGGACCCGGAGTTCGTCAGCGAGACGCTGGCCGGCCCGGCCGACGCTCGCGGGCCCGGGGGGACGGGCAACCGGTTCCGCGGCGGCCCGGCCGAAGACCTGCCGGTCCCGCTGCCCCGGACGCTGCTGGAGGGGTTGGACGTCCAGCGGGCCGACTTCGGGCGGGCCCGCACCGACCCCGCTTGGGAGGGCTACCTGCTCGGCGAGTTCGATGCCGAGGGGTGGTGGTACTTTTATCTCGCGGCCATGCTGTTCAAGACGCCGGCCGGGGCGTTCGTCCTGGTCGGCGCGGCGGCGTGGGCCCGGCTTCGCGGCCGGGGCCCGGCGTGGCGGGAGGAGGCGGCCCTGCTGGTCCCGGCCGCGGCGGTCCTGCTGCTCGTCTCCTCCCAGACCGGGCTGTCGCTGCACCTGCGGTACGCCCTGCCGGCCTATCCGTTCCTGTTCGTGTGGGCCGCCGGCGGGACGGCCGCCGCGGCCGGGCGGGCGGCCCGGACGGCCGCCGCGGCCGGGTTGCTGGCCCTGGCCGGGGCCTCGCTGTGGGCCCACCCGCACCACCTCGGCTTCTTCAACCCGCTGGCCCGCGCCGCCGGCGGCGGCGACGGCGTGCTCCTCGACAGCAACCTCGACTGGGGGCAGGACCTGCCGTTTCTGGCGGACTGGCTCGAGGACAACCCGCAGGCGGCCGGCCTCCGGCTGGCCTACTTCGGCGGCGTGGCCCCGGAGTGGCTGGGGTGGCGGTACGAGCTCCCGCCGGCGCTCCCGGCCGACCACGCGGACCGCCCCGCGGTCGCCCGACCCTTCCTGGGGCCGCGGCCCGGCTGGTACGCGGTGAGCGTCACGTTCGTTCGCGGCCGGCCGATGCCCGCCCCGGACGGCCGCGGCCGGTTCTATGCCGTGCCGGCGGACGCCTACGCCTACTTCGGGCGGCTGACCCCGCACGCCCGCCCGGCCCCCTCGATCTTCGTCTACCGGCTCACCCCCGAACGGACCGACCGCCTCCGGGCGGACCTCGGCCTGCCGCCGTGGGGAGACCGCCCCGATCACGCCACGACCGCCGACAGGACCGCCCCGTGAATCGCCCTTGGACCCGTTCCCCGGCCGCCGTGGCGGCCGCCGCCGGCCTGGCCGGGGCGTTCGCCCTGGGCGCCTATTTCGCCTTCCGGGCCGACGACCCGCCCCTGGCGCTGAACCGTCCCGCCCCGGACCCGCGGGCCGAGGAGGTCACGGTGGGCGGCGTGCGGCGGCCCCTGGCCGACGTGCGGCGGCCGCCCCGCGACCCCGAGGCCGGGCGGCCCGGCCCCCCGCCGGGGTACGGCGGGCGGGTCCCGATCCCGGCCGACGCGAACCCGAACGCCCGGAGCGTGGCCGAGGCCCTCCGGACCGGGGAACACCCGGAGCGGCTCTCCGCCCTCGTCCCCGCCGCCCCGTTCGACCGCGCCGCCTACGAGGCCGACCCCCAAGCCTACCTGGACGTCGTCGAGCCGGGCCGGGTCTGGCAGAGCCTCCAGCCCGGCCCGGACGTCCCGCGGGTCCGGCGGGTCTCGCCGACCAGGTCCGAGATCGAGCAGGGCGAGTCGGTCGCCCTGCGGGCCCGGGCGGCCCCCGGCGCGCCGGTGACGTTCGTCTCGTTCGACATCGGGGCGTTCCGCAACCGGCTGCCCGTGGTCACGGTCCGGGCGGACGACGACGGCCTCGCCACCGCCGTGTTCACGGCGACGCCGGGGACGCTGTTCGACGTCGAGATCCTCGCCGCCTCGCCGATGACCAGCGGGCAGTTGCGGTACCTCGTGCACGTCCGCCCGCCCCGGCCGGACGGGCTGGAAGCCGCCGCCGGGGCGGCGGAAAACGGGCGGAACGGGCGGGACGAACGGTGACCCGCCGCCCGCCGGCCCGCCGCCGTCACGCGGGCCGCCTCGCGGACCGCCCCGGCGTGGCGATCATGGAGTGTCCCGCCACGACGGCGGATCCGGAGTGATCCGCCGATCCGAGCGAGACGACGCTTGTGTTCTTCGGGACGGGGCGTCACATTCGGATCCGCTCATATCAGCGTGCTGGAGAATGTCGTGACGCTCTTTCGCCCGACGCCGTCGGACCCGCCGACGGCCGACTCGGCCCCCGTCCCCCGCGACCGCCGGCTCCCGGCCGCCCTGTTGGCGGTCTGCTCCCTCGCGCTGTTGCAGGCCGTGACGGGGCGGGCGACGGCCCAGAGCGGGGCGGACGTTCTACCCAGCGAGTTCACGCCGGCCGCGGGGGAGGAGGCTCTGCGCGAGGTCCTCCACCCCGGGTACTGCCCCTCGTACACGGGTTGGCGCCCGATCGATATGTGGGAGGCCTGCGACCGCCCGCAGACGTCGTGCGGCGGGTGCGGGCCCTCCGGCGACCCCTTCGCCGGCTTCCCCTGGCCGTCTGCCGGCGGGTCCGGCCCGACGCCGATGTCGCAACCGGTCCCGATCGGACCCCGGGTCCCGAGCGGGATGGCGTCCAACGTCGCGTCGTTCATCGACTCGCTCACGTTCAACTACGTCCACTTCGCCTTCGACCACCGCCCGGCCGGCGACGACTGGCGGAACGTCGGGCTGCGGCGGACGCTCCGCAGCCGGGACATGACGCAGCCGGGCAGCTTCGGCCCGGGCGTCTACTCGCAGTACGACCACCGGCTGCTGCTCCACCCGAGCTCCTCCGGCGACCCGGCGGACCTGACGATCGAGCTGTTCGACCCGAACGTGCCCAACGGCCGCGCGTTCCGGCGGCTCGACCCGGCCGACACGGCGTTCCGCCCGGTCGTCGACCCGGTCCCCTTCACGAACGCCCACAACCCGAACCCGGTCGTCGGCCAGGGCGGGGGGGAGCTGCTCCTGCTCGACGCGAACGACGCCCCGACCGTCGACCCGGCGGCGGCGGTGCGGGCGGTGCTGGACGCGCCGCAGGTCCCGCGGGTGGAGTTCGAACTGATCGATCTGGCCGTGGCGCCCGACCCGGCCGAGTACGCCGGCCGCCCGGTCCGGATCGAGGACCGGAACGGCCGGGGCGTGTCGCTGACCTACAAGACCTGGACGCAGCCCGAACTGGACGCCGCGCCGGACCGGCAGTGGCAGTTGGACGCGGCGACCGACGACTTCGGCGGGCAGGTGACGTTCGCCTACGCCGCGGCCCAGGTCGGGGGGCGGTGGGTCGTCTCCTCCGCCTCGCTGCCCGGGGGCGGGACGGCGACCTACTCCTACGCGAACGACCGGCTGTCCGCGGTGACGGGGGCGGACGGCAGCGTCTCGACGTTCTCCGTGGCGCCCTCGGCGGACGCGGAGTCGGACGTGCTGACGATCTTCGACCCGGCCGCGGACCCGACGCACCGGTCCAAGCGGGTTTACCTCGGGCGGTACGTCGGCGACAACCACGCCGGCGAATACAACGTGCTGATCACCGGCTCCTCGCAACTGGTGCGGATGGTCGTGAACGCGGACGAGGAGGTGGTCTTCTTCGCCGTCCAGCCGGCCGACGAGGCCCAGGCGTCGTACGTCTACGAGGGGTCCGGCCGGCTGCGGTACGTGCGTCACCCGGGAGAAGTGTCGGCGTACAAGTCGACCGACTGGGAAATGCGGCTGGAGCCGGCCACCTACGCGAACGCCGGGGACACCTGGGTCAGCGTGCGTGACCCCCAGGGGCAGACCGCCGCGAGGACGGAGACGGCGGACCACCGCTTCGACCAGTACCAGGAGCGGCCCTACGAGACCTACGACGCCCAAGGGAACCGCGTCCGGTGGGAGTACGACCCGGACGGTTGGGCCACCCGGGCCCTCTACGACGACAACACCTTCGAGGCCTGGTGTTACGACGCCGGGCACCGCGTGACCCGCTCCCGGGACCGGCTGGGGCGGGCGACTCGGTACGCCTACGACGCCGCCGGGAACCTCGTCAGTCTGGAGCAGGGCCTGGTCGAGACCGACCCCGGGCAGATGGTCAGCACCTACTATCACGGTCAGCAACTGTCCTCCTGCAGCGCGACCGACGCGCAGGGGCCGGACTACGCCGTCCGGACCTGGACCTACGACGGGAGCGGCAACGTCCTGACCGCGACCGACGCCCTCGGCCGGGTCACGAACTACGAGTACGCCGGCGGCCGGCTGACCAAGGTCACGAGCCCCCCCGACGTCCCCGGCGGGCCGCGGGCGGAAACAACCTACGTCTACCACGCCGACGGGCGGCTGGACACGGTCTTCAACCCCGACGGCACGGGGATCAGCTACGACTACGACGCCGTGGGCCGGCGGGTGAAGACGACCTACAGCGACGGGACGACCGAGGAGGTCGAGTACGCCACGACCGGCCCCGACGCCGGCCTGATCGTCAAAGAGATCGACCGGGCCGGCGTGGTGACGACGCTGGCGTACGACGGCACCGGCCGGGTGGTCACGCGGACCGAGGCCGCGGCGGTGCGGGACGGGAGCGGCGCCGACACGCCGACGCCCGCCGGCACGGCCCTGGTCACGACCTACGAGTACCTGAACGGCACGACCGACGTCGCCCGCACCGTCCGCGGGGGCAGCGAGACGCTCTACGAGTACGACGGCCGCGGCCGGTTGCTGACGACCGCCGTCAAGCCGGACGTGAACACGACCCTGACCACCTCCCGCGTCTACGCCGCGGGCAGCCTGTTCAGCGTGACGGACCCCCACGGCCGCTCGACCTACCACGCCTACGACGCGACCGACGGCCGCCGCATCCGCACCGTCGTCGGGACGGTCCCGTCGTTCACCCTGACGCCGGGCTCGACCGGCTCGGAGTTCCAGAACGTCCTGAACCACACCCGCGACCCGGACGGCACGCCCAACAGCACGAGCCTCGTCAGCGACGTCGTGTACGACGCCGCCGGGCAGGTCACCAGCGCCGTCGACCCGCGGGGGATCAGTTCGACCTACGCCTACGACGACCTCGGCCGACGGACCGTCCAGATCGAGGCCGCCGGCACGCCGGTCGAGGCGAAGACGGAGACGGATTACGACCTCGTGGGCAACGTCGTCGAGGTGCGGAGCCCCCGGTACTTCGACGCGGGCGACGCCGCCGGGCACCAGGCGTCGAAGACGACGATGACCTACACCGGCCGCGACCGGCTCGCGACGCGGACCGAGGCCCCCGGCACCGCCGTCGCCGCGACGACGAGCTACACGTACAACTTGAAGGGGAACCTCGCGACCCGCACCGACGCACGCGGCAAGGTCTGGACCTCGATCTACGACGGTTGCTGCGATCGGTGGCAGGCGTCGGCCGATCCGCTCGACGGGGGCTCGGTCACCGGCCGCGACGGCCGCGGGCTGCTGGCCTACGCCGCCGGGGTGGCGAACGTCTCGCAACAGTCGGTCCTGCAGAACCCGGTCGACGCGGACACGCTTTCGGAGGTCACCACCCGCCGCGACGCCCGCGGCCGCCCGATCGCCATGACGCGGTGGCTGACGCCCCGGGGCCTCATCGACCCGAACGACCCGCCGATCGCGACCGTTCCCGCCGACGGCCTCACCTCGACGTGGGAGTACGACGACGACCTGACGGACGGCGTCGGCCTGGACCAGACCTTCAGCCAGCACGTCGCGGGGCTGGGCCTCGGGGCCGGGGCGACGGGGGCCGCCGTGCTGGCGACCGACGCGGCCGGGGACCGCACGCTCTCGATCGTCGACGGCGCCGGCCGCACGCTGCGGACGGTGCAGCTGGCCGACGACGGCTCCGCTCTCACCCAAAGCACCTACGCCTACGGGGCGGTGACGACCGTCGCCGGGTACGGCGACGTGATCGAAACGACCGTCACGAACCTGCTCGGCGAAGTCACGAAGGTCCGCACCGACGCGGCCAGCCGCACGCTGGAGACGGTGGACGCCCTCGGGAACGTCTCCACCCTCGCCTACGACGCCGGCGGCAACCTGCTGTCCAGCCGCGACCCGAGCGGCGTGGGAGTGGACTATACGCCCGACGCCCGCGGCCGGGACGTGACCGTCACCGACACCGCCGGGATCGCGACCTCCACCGTCTACGACGCCGTCGGCCGCGTCGTCTCGCACACCGACGGCGAGGGCGAGACCGCCACCGCCGCCTTCGACGCCCGCGGCCGGCGGACGCAGGCGACCGACCGCCTCGGCCACGTCACCAGCTTCGACTACGACCTCGCGGGCAACTTGCTCTCGCTGACCGACGCCGAGAACGGCGTCACCGCCTTCGCCTACGACGACGCCGGCCGGGCCGTCTCGCTGACGGACCCCGTGGGGAACGTCACCTCGCAGACGTACGACGCCCTCGGGCGCGTTCTGACGGAGACGAACGAGGAGAACGCGACCCGCAGCGTGACCTACGACCTGCTGGGCGCCGTCGCCAGTTCCACCGACCGCGACGGCCGGCTGACGACCTACGACTACGACGACGCCCGCCGGCTGGTCGCGGAGAACTGGATTGACGCCGACGGCGTAACCGTGCTGGACACGATCGCCCGCACCTACGACGAGGCCTCCCGCCTCGCCTCGATCGCCGACGGCGACTCCGCACTGACCTACACCCGCGACGACGACGGGCGGATCACGGGCGTGGCCGCGACCGCGGCCGGTTCGCCGTCGGTCGCGCTGACGCAGACCCTGGACGCCGCCGGCCGGCCGGTCGCCCGCGGGGCGGCGGTGAACGGCGTGGACGACTTCCTGACGAGCTGGGTCTACGACGACGCCGGCCGGGTCACGCAGGTCGCCCAGACGTCGCAGGCCGGGGGGACCGCCGTCGTGAACAAGCGGGCGACGCTGGGCTACGACCTGGACGGCCGGCTGACGGGGCTGTCGCGGTTCGAAAGCCAGGACGCCTCCGCCCCGGTCGCCGACACCGCCGCGGTCTTCGACGCTGCCGACCGGCTCACGAGCCTGGACCACAACGCCCCCGGCGGCGGCGCCCTGGCGAACTACGACTGGACCTACGACGCCGACGGCCGGCTGACGCAGACCGTCTCCGCCGACGGGACCGCCGACTTCGGCTACGACGACACGGACCAGCTCCTCTCGGCGGTGAACAGCGTCCTCGCCGACGAGGCGTACAGCTACGACCTCGCCGGCAACCGGACGATGGCCGGCTACGCGACCGCCGACGCCAACCGGCTGACGGCCGACGGGACCTACACCTACGAGCACGACCTCGAAGGGAACCGCACGAAGCGGACGACGGTCGCCACCGGCGACTACCAGGAGCTGACCTGGGATCACGGCGGCCGGCTGACCGGCGTCGCCTTCCGCGCCGCCGGCGGGGCGTTGCAGAAGAGCGTGACCTACGACTACGACCCGTACGGCCGGCGGACCGGCAAATCGGTGGACGAGGACGGCGACGGGGCGGTCGACCGCGGGGAGCGGTACGTCTGGGACGGGGCCGGCGGGTTCGGGCACGTGAACGACGTCGTACTGACCTACGACCTCGCCGGCAACCTGCTGCGGCGGGCCTTCGTCGG
>NZ_JBINJD010000171.1:0-10876 GCF_043951915.1 Alienimonas sp. DA493
CGCCGGCGCCGGCGGGCCGAGCTGGACGCCCCCGGGGTGGCGGGCACCGTGGAGAAGCCGATCGCCCGCAGCGAACTGCTGGACACGATCGTCGCCGCCCTGGGCGCCGAGCCGATCCACGAGTCCGACGGCGAACGGTCCCGCTCCGTCACCCCCGCCGCCCAGGCCGCCCGCCTGCGGATCCTGCTGGTGGAGGACACCGCCGCCAACCGCAAAGTCATCACCGCGGTGCTGACCAAACGCGGCCACAAGGTGACGGTCGCGGTGAACGGTCGGGCTGGCGTGGAGACCTTCACCCGGGCCCTCGATCAGGCCGCCGCCCGCGCCGCCGCCGGCAAGACGCCCGTGCACGCCCAGGCCGTCGGCGGCCGCCGCGGCGGGTTCGACGCGGTGCTGATGGACGTGCAGATGCCGGTGCTCGACGGCCTGCGGGCCACCGCGGAGCTGCGCCGCATCGAGGAGGCCCGCGACCTGCCCCGCACCCCCGTGCTGGCCCTCACCGCCCACGCGCTGAAGGGCGACCGGGAGCGCTGCCTGGAGGCCGGCATGGACGGCTACCTCTCCAAGCCGATCGACGTGCACGAACTGATCGGCACGCTCGAACGGCACGCCCGCCGGGCCCGCCGCGTCGCCGCCTCCCGGGCGAAGGAGAGCCGCGGGGCCGTCGGCTCCGCCGCCGCCGCCGCCGCCGTGCCGGACTCCGACCCCGCGCTGTCGTTGACGGACAGCTCAGCGGAGATGGGCGTGCTGGACCCCGGCGCCTTGGACGAGGACGAGGACGCCCCGGCGGTCTTCGACCGGGCCGCGGCGCTGACCCGCATGGGCGGGGACAGCGGGCTGCTGGCGGAGGTCGCCGGGCTGTTCGCCGAGGACGCCCCGCCGCTGTGTCGCACCTTCCAGCAGGCCGCCGAGAAGGGCGACGCGGAGTCCGCCCGGGTGGCGGCCCACACGCTCAAGGGGATCTGCGCCACGGTGGGCGGGGAGCGGGCGAAGGCCGCCGCCGCCGCCGCCGAGCAGGCCGCCGCCGCCCATGTGGACGACGCCCTGGCGAACGGCCGCGACCCCGCCGCCCTGCCGCCGACCGACGTCGCCGACCTCCCCCCCGCCGGCGCCGCCCTCACCGCCGCCGTCCAACAACTCGCCACCGCCCTCACCGAGGCCTTCCTCACGCGGTGAGGCCCCCCCAACGACCGCCGCGGCCGCCGCTTGACCGGCCGCCGGGGGCGGGGTGAGATCGAAACGCCGGCAAATCGCCCCCAGGGCCCGCGGCGCGTTCTCCGGCCCGCCCGCCCCCACATCCTGGGGTCCGCCCCCGCGGCACGCACAACCACGTCCAGCCCGATGCAGAATAACGTGCGCGCGTTATCTTGCGTTCCGGCGGATAAACAGTAGTTATCCCATCATGACAGACCCAAGAAAGAAACCGTTTCGGCTATCGGCTGATCAGATACGCCCACTTGCGACTGGGCATGGTGGATGCATTGCCACGGACATGATTACTTGCGGCGGGCACAAAGTCGCCTTTATGTACCGCGAGGCGACCGACCGAGATGTGGATAGCGGCTGGCGATTCATGTCAGGTCTCGAATCGGATGAGTACATGGATGACCCAGACAATCACGCTGTATACGACGTCAATACAATTGCCAATTACGATCCCGACGTCATCCCATTCCTTGACGCGCCTGTTGGATCGGTATTTGAACGCGAGAACGGTACCGGGCCTTTCGTTGCGGTCCATGACTTCGAGCCACCAGCGGATTAATTGGGATAACAATGGCATGAACGCGGAGCCGCCGATCGCGCGTTTTCAAATGGGGCATCAACCGCGGCGGCCCGGTTATGCCAGACGTTCCGCATCGCGAGAGCCACGCATGGGAAAGCGAGATCGATATCGCGATCATGTCGATCCGGAGTACAGGCGATGGGGCCGCACATATCGCTCGTTTCCCGGCGTTGACGAATGCGTTCGGCTGATACTGGATCGCAGGGCGACCGGTGCGTGGGCCGATATTATCGCTTACGAGCTTGCCGAGAACGCGAGCGAACGCCTCGACGAATTGCTAAACGCGTTCCGCGTCCACGAATCGAACGATGTGGCGCTATATGTGTTGACGGCGCTCGAAATGGCCGCCCTGCCCGCGAGCGTCGATTTCCTTGCGGGCGTTCTGCGAAAGGGAAACCCCGCATTCAGGCCGTATGCTCAGCGAGCGCTACAAGCAATCGATACGAAGGAATCGCGGACTGCCCTATTCCACGCAACGGATGCAGAACAATGACATTCACAGGAGGGCGGCCGCCCCGCCCGCGCTTCGGGCTGGTCAGCCGCGCGACGATCAGCAGAAGGGTGCCCTAATTCAACGTCACCGGCGTGGCGTCGACGCGGACGAGCTGGGCCGCTTCGGCTTCGGGGGCGATCACGCCGCCGGTCCCGTCCGGGGCGTTTTGGCCGGCGGCGGGGGCGGGGACCATCAGCCGCACCGGCACGACGCCCAACGATTCCAGGGCCGCGTCGTAGCTGTCCACGATCTCCGCGTCCGCCGGCGGGGGGGCGGTCCCGATCGACGCGGCGTGCTCCGCCATCAGGTCCCGGTCGTCCGCGGTGAGGTACGTCCGCACCGGCTCGCCGGGGGCGTGCCGCTCCAGGGAGACCGACCCGCTGGTGTCCTCCCCCTGAAACAGCAGCACCGGGGCGTTCAGCGTCTCGGCGAACGCGGCGGCGTCGAACGGCTCCCAGACCCCGATTCGGTGGCCGACCTGCACCCAGTCGCTGCCCGTCACCTCCGCGACGGTGCCGTCCGGCCCGTAGGCGGCCTCGTCCGTCGCCGTGACCGGGACCTCGCGGACGACCGCCGCCCCGACCGCCTCCCCGTACGCCTCGGACACCGCGTCCATCGGGGCCTGCGCGAACAGCACGACCCAGGAGGCGTTCCCGAAGTCGCCCACGAACGCGCTGAACTCCTCCGGCAGCCCGTAAAGGTCCTCCTCCTCGAAGCCGTCTTCCCCCTCGAAGCCGTCCTCCTCGGTCACGGACGCGGCGTCCGGCGCCGGCGAGCAGCCCGCCGCTAAACCGGCGAGGAGCGAACCGAGGGCGAACAGAACCGGCGTCGTCAGGCGGAGCATCGGGGCGTCCGGAGAAGGGGCGGGGGGGCGAAGTATCGTCCCGCTCCGATGCGTGTCGCAACCGGCCGGGGCCGGGTTCGGCGGGCGGCGGGTCGCCCCCCGTTGCGCCGGTTTGTGAGCGTAACCGACTCGGAGATCGGGGCTTAGGAGAAAAGAGGTCCCCGACTCGCCTTCGGTAGAGGCCGCACGTTCCCGCGGCCCGCCCCCCGAAGAGCGATTCGATGACCGAACCGAAACCTCCCGATCGTCCCCCCGGCGCCGACCCCGCCCGCCCGTCCCCCGAACCGTTGACCGAGCGGGTCGCCGACTGGCGGCCGGACCGCGAGGCGATCGACGCCGCCGCCCGCGTGGTCCGCGGCGTGGCGTTGTGCGGGACCGCGTCCCGCAACGGCTACGCCTATCCCGAAGCGGTGCTGCGGGCCGCCGCCCCGTTGTACGAGGGGGCGCCGGTGTTCCTCGACCACGCCGAGACCCGGGGCCTGCGCGGAGCCCCTACCGACCGCGGCCGCAGCGCCCGGGACTACGTCGGCAGCGTGCGGAGCGTCCGTTTTGAAGAGGGCCGCCTGCGGGGCGACGTGGCCGCGTTGGACACCGAGGCCGGCCGCACCTTTCTCGCCCTGGCGGCCGGCGACGCCGCCGGCGCCGCCCCGCGGGTGGGGATGAGCCACGTGGTGCTCGCCGAACGCACCGCGGACGGGTCCGAGGTGACGGCGATCCGCGAGGTGCTCTCCGTGGACGCCGTCGCCTTCCCCGCGACCGTCTCCCGCCTGCGGGAGTCCGTGTCTCCCGGGTCGGGAGACAGCTCGGGAGACAGTGACTCCCGGCGACTGCGGGAGGAGTTGGCCGAGGCCCGGGCCGAGGCGGCCCGGTTGCGGCGGGAACGCTCCGCCCGGGCGGCGGCGGACGCGGCGATCGAGGAGAGCGGCCTGCCGGGGTGGGCGGCGACGCCGGCGTTCCGGCGGGCCCTCGTCGCCGCCGCGTCCGACGCCGACCGCCGTTCCCTCGCCGAGGACCGCGTCGCCGTGCTGGAGCGGCTCCGCATCGCCCGCCCGCCCGGCGATCCGTCCGCCCCCTTCCCCCCCGGTCCCTGCCCGGTCGGCCCGGTGAGCCGGTCGCGGCCCGCGGCGACGGGGCCGGATCCCGCCGCCCTGCTCGTGCGGGCCGTCCGCGGCGCCTGAGCCGGCGGCTTCAGACCTCACCAACCCGAAGCGTCAGCGAGGGACGCGGGCGTCGCCCGCCCGTACGGCACGCCAACCCTCGCTGACGCTTCAGGCTCGTTCGACCTTCGACTTTCCACCTTTCCTGAAAGAGCTTCGACCATGTCCGCTTTGACCTACCGCACCGGCCCGACGCAGTTGGTGCGGGTGCCGAGCGATCCGGCCTTCACGATCCGCCCCGGCATGCTGGTGGGCCTGTGGGGGTCGGTGGTCCGGCCGCCCTCGGGCACGCCCTGGGCGGGGGATCTCAACGCGACCCAGGGGCTGTTCGCGGAGGTGTTTCTGGGCGTGGCCCACTCCGTCGCGGAGGCCGGCGAGAGCCGGACGGTCTCCGTCGATCTGAGCCCGCTGGCCGTCTACGCCCCCGCGCTGGAGGCGGGCGGGTGCGCCTTCGGGACGCCGCTGGCCCCGGCGGACGCGGGGGGCGAACTGTCCGACGAACTCCTCACCCCGGTGGCCGGCCGGATCACGGCGGTTGGGCTGGCGCTGGAGGCCGCCGACGCGGACGCCCCCCGCGTGCGGGCCGCGTTCGCCTCCGTGGGCAGCCCCGCCTCCAACCACGCCAAGGCCCTCGGCCCGAGCTGACCGCCGTCCGGCGCGTCCCCGTCCTCACGGTTTATTTCCCTTTATTTTCCCTTTTAAACACCGATTGATCTATGCAACGCACCGACCTGGCCGGGCTGATCGACTCCCTCGGCCCCGCCGCCTTTTACGAGAAGACCCGCGACCTGCTGGCCGCCGGCACGCTGACCCCCGACGACTTCAGCCTCCGCCGGCTCGCCGAGGCCTGCGGGATCTTCGGCGGCCCGTCGTTTGGGGGACCGGGCGACCGCGGCGTCGCCGACGGGCTCGCCGCCCTGCGGGAGGCCGCGGCCGGCCCGGACCGGGCCCCGATCGCCCTGTTGTCCGAAGAGCGGCTCAGCGAGCACGCCCCCGGCGCCCGCACGGATCTGTTCCGCGTGGTCACCGCGGAACTGCTGGCCCGCAAGGTGGCCGAAGGCTACGACGCGACGGCGGGACTGATCGGCGACTCGCTCGTCACGGTCGTGAAGGCGACCGGGCGGGGGGCGAAGATCGCCGGCTTCACCGCCACCGCCGGCCCCACGACGATCCCCGAGGGCCACGAGTACGAGGAAAGTACCTTCGCGGAGAAGTTCGTCACCTCCGAGGAGAGCAAGCAGGGCCGAATCCTCTCCGTGACCGAGGAGCTGATCGCCTTCGACCAGACCGGCGAGGTCTTCCGCCGGGCGATCCGGCTGGGCGAGGGCCTGCGACAGGAGCGCGAGCGCACGATCGTGCGGGCCGTCGCCGACGCCGAGGTCGGCAACCCGGTGTATCGCCCGAACGGCGTGGGCGAGGCGCTGTACGCCGCGGACGGCTCGAATCGGAACCTGATCGGCCCGGCGAATACGACCAGCCCGACGCACGCCGCCGCCCTGCCGCTGGACGATTGGGCCGCCCTGGACGCCGCTCGCAGCTACCGGGCCACCGAGGTGCTGGACGACCGGATCGACGGCCAGCGCCGCCCGATCCTCGCCCCGGCGACCCAGGTGCTCGTGCCGGAAAGCCTGTCCGGCACGGCCCGCGGGATCGTGGAGGCGACCGAGATTCGCCGCACGGTCGACGGGACCACGACCGTCTCCGGCAACCCGCACCGGCGGTTGGAGGTGCTGAGCAGCCCCTTCCTGGACGAACTGGGCGCCGAGGGCCGGCGGGACTGGTACCTGGGCGACTTCAAGAAGCAGTTCGTGTGGACGGAGGTCTGGCCCGTGCAGACGTTCCTGCAGCGCAGCGACGGCCCGGCGGCGTTCGAGCGGGACGTCGCCCTGCGGGTGAAGGCCCGCTACTTCGGCGGCATCTCCGCCACGGACACCGCGTTCGTCACCAAGGTCGTGGGCGGCTGAGGCCCGCTTCGCGGGAGGGGTAAGGCGTGAGGGGAAAGGCGTAAGTGACCGCGTCGCGGTCTCCCCTCGCGCTTCGCCCCCCGCCTGCGTGCTTACGCCTTACGCCTCACCCCTTTTTCCCTCTTCGCAAACATCGACCATGAATCAAACCGCCACCGTCCCCTCCTCCCCCCGTTACCGCCTGAACGCGGCGGACGGATTGAAGATCCTCCGCGGCGCCGCGTTGGCGGCCGGCGGGGCGATCCTGACGTACCTCGCCACGGAGGTGTTGCCGAACCTGGAGACCGGCGCCGCCCTCGGCGGGGCCCTCGCCGCCGCCGCCGCGACGGCCCTGAACGCCCTCCGCAAATGGCTCACCGGCCCGGCGACCTGACGCGCCGTCGGCGGGCCGTGCCGACGACCTGACGAAGCCGCGCGACGACCCGGCCGCCCCCGGCGGTCGGGTCGTTTTGTGCGCGACATGGGGCGCTCGACCAGCCGGAGCGGCCCTTCCCCGCCCCGGGCCGGTGGTGCGAGATCTCCCGATCGCGCCGCGCGGGCGCCCGCCGCCGGATGAGCGTGGGAAGTCTTTAACGTTGGCGGATCGGCTCTCGCCGACCTCGACCCCTCTCCGCAATCTTCAGACCCCGCCATGCGAACTCGCCTTCCCTGGGGCGCCGCCGCGCTCCTCCTCCTGCCGTGGGCCGCGCCCGGGCAGGACCCGCTCCTGCCGGATCTGCCGGAGCCCTCCGCCGGACTCGCGGCGCCGGACGACGTCGGCCTGTCCGACCCGACCGCCGCCGCGGAGATCCTCACCCGCGGCCCGCTGCACGAGGCCTTCGCCCGGCCCTACGCCGGGCAACCGGAGCCGGGGCTGATCGTCGAACGTCAGCCGCCGGAGCCGATTGACGAACTGCCGCCCCAGCAGCGGCCCGAGGGCGACAACGTCGAATGGATTCCCGGCTACTGGGGCTGGGACGTCGACGGGCAGGACTTCCTCTGGGTCAGCGGGATGTGGCGGGACGTGCCCGCCGGCCGTCAGTGGGTGCCCGGCTACTGGGCCGAGGCGAGCGACGGTTCCCAAAGCGGCTACCAGTGGGTGAGCGGCTTCTGGGCCGACACGCAGACCCGAAGCGTCAACTACCTTCCCTACCCGCCGGAATCGCTGGAACGCGGCCCCAGCTCCCCCGCCCCGGAGGGCGATTACTTCTACGTCCCCGGCTGCTGGATCTGGACGACCGCCGACGCCTCCGGCCCCGGGGCCGACCGCGGCTATCGCTGGCGGCCCGGCTTCTGGGCGCCGGCCCAGGAGGAGTACGTCTGGGTTCCCGACTACTATGAATGGACCCCCTACGGCTGCGTGTTCGTCCCGGGCTACTGGGACTACCCGCTGGAGCGCCGCGGCCTGCTGTTCGCCCCGGCGACCTTCGGCCCGACCTACGTGACCCGGACCCGCTACGTGCCGAGCGTCGTGGTGAACCCGGAACTGCTGGTCACCACGCTGTTCGTCGCGCCGCGGTATCAGCACTACTACTACGGCGACTACTACTCCGTCGCCCAATTCGACGGCCGCTACGACCTCGGCCGGCGGAACATCACGTTGCTGCCCTGGTACGCCCTGGCGAGCCCGCAGTTCGGCTACGGCTACACCGACCCGCTGCTGACCTACTACCGCTGGAACTACGCCCGGCGGCAGGTGAACCTCGTCGAGCGGTTGCAGACCTGGAGCACCTTCTATCAGCGGAACGAACGGGCCCGCCCGCCGCGGACCTACCGGGCCTTCGCCGAAGCCGTACGGACCGGCGGCGCCGACCGCCCCGCCACGTTCGCCGACTTCGCCGTCGCCCTCAGCGATCTGAACGCCGGGGCCGGCGCCCGGGTCTCCGGCGAGCGGTTCGGCGGCGTCGGCCGGCTGGTCGCCGTGGATCAGCCCCGCATCCAACAGGCCGTGCAGGAACGGGACGCCCTCCGCGATCTCACCCGTCAGCGGAACCGGCTGGAACGGCTCGAAGCCGCCGTCGACGCCCAGGGCGAGCGCCTGGAGAACGTCGCTGAACAGGCCCGGGATCGGCAGCTCGATCTGGGCGAATTGGCGGACGCGGCGGAGGAACGCCTCACCGCCCGCCCCAACTTCGGCAACCGCGGCGACAACCCGCCGGGCGCCGATCAGCCGGACGCCGAGCAGCCGGGCGACGGCGATCGTCCGGGCCGCGGTCTTGGTCGCCCGGACCTGCCCGAGCCGCCCCGGCCGAACGGCGACGGGACCCCCGGGGCCCCCGGCGACGCGATCCCCGGCGACGACGCCCGGCCGGACCGCCGCGAGCCCGGCCGCGGGTTCGACCCCCGCGACGTCTTCGGTCGCGACGGCGACCGGCCCGCCGGCCTGCCCGGCCTCGGTCGGGGGAACGACCCGAACCGTCCCGGCGACGACCAACCGGGCCAGCCCGGTCAGCCCGGTCAGGACCAGCCGGGGCAAGATCGACCAGGTCAGGACCGCGGCGACCTGCCGGGGATGAACGAGGGCCGCGACGTGCCGCCGCCGTTCCGCGCCCGTCGTTCGGACGCCGGCAACGAGAATGACAACGCCGGTCCGGGCCGCCGCGGCCCCTTCGACCGCACCCCGCCGGGCCTCGGCGGCCAACCCGACGGCCAACCGGGAGCCCAACCCGGCGGCCGGCCGGGCGGCGAGAACGCCGATCGCGGCCCCGGGCGGCCCGACTTCCCCGGAAACCGCGGCCCCGACATGAACCGCGACCTCCCGGGCCGTGACAACCCGGGCCGCGGCAACGCCGGCGCCCCGGGGAACCGCGGCGGTGAAGCCGGCCCTCCGGAGAACCGGGGCGGCGGCAACGCCGGCCTTCCGGGCAACCGGGGCGGTGAAGCCGGTCCCCCGGAGAATCGCGGCGGCGGTCGGGGGAACGGCGGCGAACCGAACGCCGATTCCCCGCAGACCCCGTCCGCACCGTCGACCCCGTCCGCTCCGTCGACTCCGGCGGCTCCGCAGACCCCGTCCGCTCCGGACACGCCGACGACCCCGCCTGAGGCCGAGGCGCCGGAGACCCCGGCCGCCCCGGAGACCCCGGAGACCCCGGAGGCGCCGGAGACCCCGGAGAGCGACGAGGAAGACTGACCGACTCTCGTTCAGATCGAATCGGTCGCCGCAGGGCGGCGGGACGCGCTCCCGCCGCCCTGTTTGCGTGCGCCGACCGGCGTTTCCCCTGTGGACCGAGCTGACGGCGTCGCCGGACCTGCCGGTCCTCCGCCTGCCGGCGCTTCTCCCCCGGTCGGCGGCGTGGGGAACCGGTTCGACGGCGGTCGGCCTGCCGCCGGCGACGCGCGGGTTCGGGGGGATCGGCGGTTCGGCCGCGCTGCTCCCCAACGCACGCCACCCCGGCCGCGGGGCGAACTCTGCGACCGGGGCGGCGGAACCGTTACGGGCGGCGAACCGCGGCGGCGTCAGTTCTCGACCGGGGTCGTTTCGCCGGACGCGGCGGTTTCGCCGGAGGCGGCCGTCTCGCCGGAGGCGGCGGGCTCGACCGGCTTGCCGGGGGCCGGCTCGGGTTTGGGGTCGACCGGGGCCGGCTCAGCGGGAGCGGGCTGCGTGGGCATGGGGGCCGGACGGAAGACGGAGGCGGACCCGTCCGCGGTGACCTCGCCGCTCACCTCGCCCTGCACGCCGCCGACCGGCACGACCGGGGAGGGCATCGGTTCCGGCCGGGGTTGGAGGAGCCGGCCCGAGACGTTCGCTTCGTTGAACGTCGAGACGCCGGCCCCGACGGCGCCGGCGGTCCCGACGGCGCCGTCGACGGCGCCCTCGGCGTTGGCCCCGACCTGCGTCGCCACGCGGGTCCGCTGTTCGTACTGGGCGCGGGCGATCGTTTCGAGCCGGTCGCACTGGACCAGCAGTTCGGCCTGACCCTCGGCGACCGCCCGGTCCCGCATGCGGTCGATCTGGGCGAGGCGGTGGGCGAGGATGCGGTCGGCCCGGGAGAGTTCGAACCGGACGCCGGCCGACTCGCCGCGGCGGCCGAGGCGGGCGTCGGCCTCGACGGAGCCGGCGAGCCCGCCGTTCACATCGGTCCCGACGACGCCGGTCGACCCGGCGCCCGAGCCGTTCCCGCGAGCGCCGGCCCGCACCGAGGCGTCGGCGGAGACGCCCACGCCGATCCCCCCGCGGGCGCCGGCGCCCCGGCCGACGGCGCCGCTCAGCATACCGGCTTCGCCCAGCACGCTGCCGGAGCCCGCCGCGGCTCGGCCGCGGAGTTCGGCGCCGGTGCGGGCGCCGAGGCCGATCCCGCCCCGCAGGTCCCGCCCGAGCCGGCCGGCGCCGGTCTGCGGGGTGACGCTGCCGCCGGCCGCGGCCCCGCCGCCCAGCGCCCCGCTGCCGCTCAGGATCCCGCCGCCCACGCCCAAGGCCCCGCCGCCGTTCAGCGCTCCGTTGCCCCGGAGCGCCCCGCTGCCGCCGAGTGCTCCGCTGCCGCCGAGGGCTCCGCTGCCGCCGAGGGCTCCGCTGCCGCCGAGGGCTCCGCTGCCGCCGAGGGCTCCGCTGCCGTGTGCCTGGCCGCCGCCGATGGCCCCGATCGCGGTGGCTCCGGCCCCGGCTCCGGCGTTCGCCGCAGCTCCGGCCCCGGCTCCGGCGGTCGCCCCGGCGCC
>NZ_JBINJD010000172.1:0-10749 GCF_043951915.1 Alienimonas sp. DA493
CGCTACGCCCGCAGCAATATCGCTTTACCGCCCACGGTCGGCCCGCTCTTCCGGCCGGGGTGGACGGACGTGGGGGACCATCGCGGGGTCGCAGGCCCCGCACGCGGCGTAGTTCTCGCGGGCGCGGGCGAGCGTCAGGCCGCCGTTCGCCCCGCTCGTCACGGCGTTCGGATCGCGCCCGTCTTCGCGAACGTCGTCCTCCCAGAAGCACACGGGGCAAATCTCCCAGTCGCAGCGGGCCGAAAGCGTACGGCAGTCACAGACAGGGCACCGGAACGGCATGCCCTCACCCGCGGCCGGCGAGGACGGCCCCGATCGCCAGCAGGGCGACGGTGACGCCGAGGATCACCGCGACCGTGCCCCAGCCGGCCTGACGGTCGCCGGGTTGGTTGCGGACCTCCGCCAGCAGGCCGCCCAGCGCCCGGCGGGGCGGGTCCAGCGCCCAGATGTCCGGGGCCTTGCGGCCCTTGGCGGACCGGCCGGCGACCTTCTGCTCCCGGCGGCGGTTCGCCCGGCGGTCGTCCCGCTCCAGCGCCCGTTCCTCTTTCTGCATCAGGGCTTCGGCCAACCGGCCCTGCACCGCCCGGGCGTTCAGCGGGCGCTTTTTGGGGTCCTTTTCCAACAGCTCCGAGACGACCTTGTCCAGGTCGGTCGGCACCAGCCCGCAGACCTTCTTCACCGGCACCGGCGTGCGGCGGAGGTGCTGTTCGAAGATGTCCGCGAACCCCGCCCCGGTAAACGGCGGGCGGCCGGTCAGGCACTCGTAGAGCAGGCACCCGAGGGCGTAGAGGTCCGTTTTATCGTCGAGCTGCTGGCCGCGGATCTGCTCCGGGCTCATGTAGAGCCAGGTGCCGACGGTCTTGCCCTGCTCCGTGAGGGCGCTGCCGGCGGTGTCCAGGGCGATGCCGAAGTCGCCCAGTTTGACCACGCCGTCCTGGGTGAAATAGACGTTGGAGGGCTTGAGGTCGCGGTGGACCACGCCGTTGTTGTGCAGGTGTTGGAGCGCCGAACAGAGCTGCCAGCCGAGTTCGACGACGTCCTCCCAGTCGAGCACCCGTTTGGCCCGCAGCAGGTCGGCGAGGGTGCCGCCCTCGACCAGCTCCATCACGTAGTACCACCGCGAGCCGGCGGGGTCGCTGGCGGGGGTCTTGCCGCTGGCCTCGCAGCCGACGACGTTGGGGTGCGAGAGCTTCTCGAGGATCTCGATTTCCCGCTCAAAGCGGGCGCTGATCTCCGGGTCCTCGGAGACCTGCGGCAGGAGGATCTTCAGGGCCCAGGCGTTCCCGGTCTCCTTATTGACGGCCCGATAGACGGTGCCCACCGTGCCGCGGCCCAGCACCTCGCCCA
The DNA here is from genome assembly GCF_043951915.1 of Alienimonas sp. DA493. Taxonomy (NCBI): domain Bacteria; kingdom Pseudomonadati; phylum Planctomycetota; class Planctomycetia; order Planctomycetales; family Planctomycetaceae; genus Alienimonas; species Alienimonas sp. DA493. The sequence goes on from NZ_JBINJD010000172.1 coordinate 1,348, forward strand.
GCTCGTAGGGACCGATCGTCTCGGGGGCGGAGCGGGGCACGGGGCGGGAACCGAGAGCGGGGCGGGAACCAAGGGCAAAGCGAGGCGGGCGAGCGGCGCCGATTCTGACGCATCCCCCCGCCGATCGGCCAGCCCACCGTGATCGGCCAGCCCGCCGTGATCGGCCAGCCCGCCGCGGTCGGCGAGACCGGGCGGTCCCGGCGCCGGGCGCCCGGGAGCCCCGGCGGTCGGGCGGGCGCGTCGCCGCTAGACTGTCCGCCCCGGCCCGGCCGGTTCGTCGTGTCCCCGGTTCGCCCCGCCGCCCCGCGTCGCCCGCCCCATGATCGTCAAACCGAAGCGTCGGCTCCCCTGGCTGAGCATGATCTTCAGTATTTCAGGCTCCAGCCTGGAGGACGCCTACCCGAAGATCCTCAGCGCCGGGCTGTTCGCCACGCTGGTCACCGCGGTGCATCGGGCCGTCTACAGCGGCTACGAGCAGTCGGAGAACTGGCTCACCTTCGAGCCGTTCACCGTGATGGGCCTGGCGATCTCCGTGTTCCTCAGCTTCCGGGCCAAGGCGACCTACGACCGCTGGTGGGAGGGCCGCAAACTGTGGGGGCGGATGGTGAACGTCTCCCGCAGCTTCACGCGGCAGTGCGCGATCATGACCCGCGGCGCCGCCGCCCTGCGGACCGTCGGCCACGGCACGACCGCCTCCGGCGGCGGGAACCTGCACGGGGAGGCCACCGGCCCGCGACTCAACGGCGCCGGGTCGGGCGGCGTGAATCGCCTGACGGGGGCGACGGCCCCCGCGAACGACGGCTCGGACGACCGACGGGACGACCGACGGGACGACCGACGGGACGACCGACGGGACGAGGCCCCCAGCGACGGCACCGGCACCGGCGCCGCCCCGACGGTGGGCGACTCCGGCGACCACGTCTTCGACGGCGACGGCGAGGAGAACGGCGAGACGGCCGAGGCCGACGCGCAGCAGGCCGCGGCGCTGGCCGAACTCGGCGGGCAGTGCGGGGTCTTCGCCCGGGAGATGGCGCTGCGGCAGGTCGCCTACGTGCACAGCTTCCGCCACCACCTCCGCGGTTCCGACCCCCACGCCGACCTGCACCGCATCCTCGACGCCGACGAATCGAAGGCGATCCTCGCCCAGTCCAACCGCCCGATCGCGGTGCTCCAGGGCATGGGCCTGCGGCTGCGGACCGCCTGGGAGGCCGGGCACGTCAACGATTATCACCTCGCCCACCTCGAAAGCAGTTTGACGGAGATGACCGCCATCCAGGGCGGCTGCGAACGCATCAAGAACACGCCGATGCCCTACAGCTACACGGTGCTGACGCACCGGCTGGTGTTCTTTTATTGCTTCGCCCTGCCCTTCGGCCTGGTCGGCACGCTGGGCTGGCTCTGCCCGATCACGGTGCTGCTGGTCTCCTACGCCTTTTTAGGACTGGACGCGCTGGGCGACGAAATTGAGGACCCGTTCGGCCTGGACCCCGAGGACCTGCCCCTGCTGGCCCTCTGCCGGACGATTGAAATTAACCTCCGCGAACTGACCGCCGCCGGCCGCGTCCCGCCCCCGCTGGAACCGGTCGACGAAGTGCTGGCGTGAGGGGATGTCGGATTGCGGATGTGGAATGACGGATGTGCGGCGTCGGCGTGCCCGGGTTAGGGTGCGGCGCCGCTCGCCCGCCCCATGATCCCACATCCCAACTCCCACTTCGCCCCGTGCCGGACGATCTCTCCCTGCGGCTGACCAGCGGGCTGGGGCTCGCGCTCATTTTATTGGCGGCCTGGGGGATGAGCTCCCACCGCCGCCGCGTCCCCTGGCGGGCGCTGGGCGGGGGGTTGGCGCTGCAGCTCGGGCTGGGCCTGCTGTTCTTTCAGACGCCGGTCGGCGTGTGGTTTTACGAGGCGACCGGCGTCGTCTTCAAAACGATTCTGGACAGCGTGGAGGCCGGGGCGGCGTTCGTGTTCGGGGAGGATTACGCGGAGCACTATTTCGCGTTCTTCGTGCTGCCCAGCATCGTGTTCTTCGGGGCCCTCTCTGCGGTGCTGGAGCACTGGGGCCTCATCCCCGCGGCGGTGCGGGCGCTGGGCTGGGCGCTGCGGAAAACGCTGGGCGTCAGCGGCGCGGAGAGCCTCGCCGTCGCCGCCAACGTCCTCGCCGGACAGACCGAGGCCCCGCTGCTGGTCCGCCGCTATCTGGACCGGATGACCGACAGCGAATTGATGTCCGTGATGACCGGCGGCTTCGCCACCGTCGCCGGCGGGGTGCTGGTCGCCTATTACGGCATGGGCATCGATCCGGGTCAGTTATTAACGGCGAGTTTCCTGAGCGCCCCGGCGGCCCTGACGCTGGCCAAATTGATGCGGCCGGAGACGGAGGAGCCGGAGACCGCCGGCGGCGCCGCGATCGACCGGCCGGCGGCCTATCACAACACCCTCGACGCCGCCGCCGCCGGCGCCGCGGAGGGCGCCAAGCTGGCGATCAACGTCGGAGCGATGATGCTGGCGTTCCTGGGGCTGATCGCGCTGGTCAACATCGTGCTGGCCGCCGTCGGGGAGGCGGTCGGCGTGCCGCAGCTCAGCTTGGAATGGTTGCTGGGCTGGGCGTTTCTCCCCTTCGCTTGGGCCCTGGGCGTGCCGCCGGACGAGTGCCGGACCGTCGCCGAACTGCTGGGCACGAAGACGGTGCTCAACGAGTTCGTCGCCTACGACCGCCTGTCGCAGCTGTCCGAGGCGGACCTCTCCCCCCGCGGGCGGATGCTGGCGGTGTACGCGCTGTGCGGGTTCGCGAACCTCTCCAGCGTGGGCATCCAGATGGGGGCGCTGGCGTTTCTGGCGCCCAGCCGCCGCTCCAGCGTCGCGGCCCTGGCGATGAAGGCGATGATCGCCGGCACCCTCGCCGCCTTCATGACCGCCTGCGTCGCCGGCCTCCTCGCCGACCCCGACCGCCGCCTCGTCCCCCCCGCAGACGCCGCGGCCGTCGAGGAGGCCGTGGAGACGCCGCCGGCCGCCGCGGAGCCGGACGAATCCTAACGGAGCGGCCGGGGGCCGTTCGCTCTTCCCCCCTCTCCCTTGAGGGAGAGGGGCCGGGGGTGAGGGGGGCGAACGGTTCGCAAGCCCTCGTTCAGAGTTCTGAGGGAGCCCGGAGCGCCAGCGAGGGTCGGAACCGTCCACCCTCGCTGGCGCTTCGGGCTCACAGGAACGGTCTCTCCGGGCGGGACCTGAACGGCGATCGGGCACCGTTGCCCCCTCACCCCCAACCCCTCTCCCCCAAAAGGGGGGCGAGGGGAGGACACGGTCTGCGGACATTTGAGGAGCGGTTCGCCGCGCTCTACTCCCCTCTCCCTGGAGGGAGAGGGGAGGACGGAAGGCGCTTTCACATGCGAATCAACGCGACGACCAGCGGGGCCAGCGCCGCCTGACTGGCGCCGGCCGTCGCCCACACCGCCCAGCGGGCGCGGGGGGCGGTCCGGGCGAGGGCCGTCAGCAGGGCGAGGAACGCCCCGGCGGCGGCGAGGCTGAGCAGCGGCGGCCCCCAGCCGGAGCCGTCGAGGCCCAGCCGATCCGCCGTCAGGCCCCCCGGCAGCAGGCCCGGGCCGAACAGGGCGACCCGGCCGAACTGCTCCACGCAGTGCGAGCAACGCACGTTCGTCACGCCCCAAACCCACGCCGCCCACCACGGCCCCCACGCGGCGAGCGCCGACCCGCCCAGGGCGATCCAGAACCGGCGGGGCGGCATGCGGGCGAACAACGGGAGCTCTCGGCGGGAACGAACCGCTCCCCCGGAGCCCGCCCCGACGTCGGAGGCGCGCAAAAAACGAGCCCGCGGGGGGCCAACCCCCGCGGGCTCGTACGCAATCAATCCAATCGTTCCTCAACCACAAACCGTCGGGCGGCCCTTCCAAACCGTCCGGAGGTCCTTCCTCACCTCCTGAACGGAATCCGTCCGCGGAACGGGACACCCGTGCGGAAAAATTTTCTCCGCGGGCTCGCGCCGGGGTCCGGGCGCCGGTCGGGCGTCCGGACCGGCGGGGCTCAGGCTTCCTGTTCGGGGGGCAGCACGGCGTCGTCCGGGACCGGGGCGCCGGGCGGTTCGTCGCCCTCGACGGAGGGGGCCGTGCTGCTGGGCAGCGGTTCGACCTGCATCTCCGGGGCGGAGTCCTCCGTCGGCAGGCCCAGCGCCGGGCCGTAGTTCACGTCCGGCTCCGCCACGATCGTCCCGCCGCCGGGCACGCTGTCGAAGCGACCGGCCCCGTGGCGGCGGATCGTCTGCCCGGTCACCGGGTCGTAGACGTCGAGCACGCGGCGTTCGCCCGGGTAGATGCCCGGGTAGCCGGCGATCGTCGGGCCGCCCGGCGGGGTGAAGTGGTGCATCACGCGGGGGTCCGGCGGGGCCGGGAAGGTCCCCGGGGGGGCCGGCTGCCAGGTCGGCACCTGCTGGTAGTAGTAGCCCAGCTGGGTGGTGTCGGTCGGCATGAACACGTGCGGGGCGACCCGCGGCTTCTGCGAGCCCGGCAGCCCGTACCACTGGTGCGGGTACCAGTTCCCGTAACGGTAGACCTCCCGCTGCACCGGGTAGGCGATCGGCTCCTGCCAGCCGTGGTCCGGCGGCAGGTAGGCGTCGTAGCCGCCCAGCGCCGGGTGCAGGGGCTCGGGCTTCCGCAGGGGGCCGTGCAGGTCGTGACGCAGGGCGTGCAGTCCGATCTGGCCGCCGTGCAGCCCGCCGTGGGCGTGAAGCCCCCCGTGACCGTGCAGCGTCCGGTCCGGGCAGTTGGGATCGCCGTTGACGAAGGTCGTCAGCCCGCCGGGGGCCGCCGCGGCCCCGTAGGTCGACCCGTAGGTCGTGCCGGAGGGGACGCCGCCGGAGGGCGAGCCGATCATCCGCTCGCTGCCGGGCACGATCTGCTCCGGGCCGCTCCAGGTGCGGACGGCCGGGGCGGAGGCGCCGTCCTCCTGAGCCGCGGCGACGGCCGGGGTCGCGGCGGCGGCGGCCAGCGTCAGTCCGGCGGCGAGCCGGTTCAGACGGGCGGGGGCGAGGCGGGAACGGGTCAAGCGGGTGGGCATCGTGTCCTCCCGGGGGATGCGGGTGACGGGAACGGGCGCGGGGCCCGGGAAGAAAAAGCGGGGAGCGCAACGCTCGCGGGGAGTCCGCGAACTCCCGGACCGACTCCGGGAGGAGTCAGGCGGGAGTCGCGAACTCCCGGCGACTCAGCGGTTGCCGGCGTTGTCGATGGTGCGGGGGAACCCGATTCCGGTGCGGGGCAGCCCCTTCTGGCCGTGCTCCGGGATGGGCAGGCCGTGCTCCGGGATGTCGAGCAGGTTCTCGCCGCGGCGGGGGTGGCTGGTGGGCAGTTCCACGACGGTCCCGGCCGGCGGGCCGTAGAGCGAACTCGGCGGCAGCGGGCGGGAGATCGGCACCAGGCGGCTGCTGGGCATGCCCCAGCCGTACTCCATCGTGTGGCGGACGTTCGGGGCCAGCGGCACGGCCATCGGCACGCCGGTCTGGGCCGAGGCCCACACGTCGCCGGTGCGGCGGTCGCGGTAGTCCCAGTCCGTGGCGTAGACGTGTTCGTACTTGCCGTGCCACTGGTCGATCTCCTGCAGGCTGCACCAGTAGCACTGGCTGTGGCCGCCGCACTTGCCGCAGAGGTGGGAGAGCCACCCGGCGCCCTTGCCGGCGCACATCCCGGGCAGCAGGCAGTGACCCGGCAGGCACAGCCCCGGCGGGCAGTGGCCCGGCAGGCAGAGCCCCGGCAGGCACACCCCCGGGGGGCAGTGGCCGGGCGGGCAGTCGCCCGGCGGGCAGTGGCGGTTCCAGACGGGCAGCCCCGGGAAGCAGAGCCCCGGGCCGCCGCCGTGCCCGTAGCCGGGTGGGCAGGCCGGTCCGCAGCCGCCGAACAGGCCGCAACCGCCGAACAGGCCGCCGCGGCCGCAGCCCCCGTTGCAGGCGCCGCCGCAGGCCCCGTTGCCGCAGGCCCCGCCGTCGCAGGACGGGCCGCAGGGCAGGTCGCAGACGCCCACGCAGCCTTCGTCGCGGCAGTTCAGCAGCCCGGCGGGCTGCACGGCGGCGTCCGCTTTGGGGGCGGCGGCGGGAGCGTCGCGGCGGATGTCGGTCAGGCTGACGACGCCCTCGGCGGCGGCGCGGGCGTCGGCGGCGTCGTCGGCCAGGGCCGTACCGGCCGACAGCGCCGGGGCGGCCAGCAGGCAGAGGGTCAGCAGGTTCGTCCATCCGCCCCGCCGCGTGCGGGGGGTGACGTGGGCCCGGGGGGCCGCGGATTGCAGTCGCATGGGAGGCATCCCCCGGGAGGAGGTGGCTGGGAGGGAACGAACGCGCGCCGGACCGCGTCGCACGGGGCGACGCCGGCCGGGACGACGGGGAACGGGTCGGGTCAGGTCAGGTCGAGACGGGCCGCGGGCGGGCCGGCCCCCCGGCCGCCCGCCCCGGGCGGGCGGCGGCGAACGCGGGGCCCAGGCTCAGACAGCCCGGGGCTAAGCGGCCCGGGGCCGCGGCGGGCGAACCGCCGGACCGCCAGGAGCGGTCCACGGCGCCGGTTCAGCGGTGCCAGTTGGGGTTCTCGGTCACCGGGGAGCCGTACGGCGAGGGGGTGTTCGCCCACTCGTTGTCGAACAGCGTGTTCCGGGAGTTGTACGGGGGGGCGAAGCCGGCGAAGAACGGGATCTTGCTGCGATACCGCACCTTCACCTCGGTGCCCACCAGGTCCCACTTCTCCCGGTTCCGCACGCCCCAGGGGGTGACGACCCACTCGCCGCGGGCGCGGTGGTAAAACGGCCCGTACAGGGCGTTGTAGTCGTGGGCGTACAGGTACTCGTGGGGGGCGTACGCCGGGTTGGTGATCATCGTCCCGCCCATCTGGATCGGGATGTCCTGCCGGGGCGAGGGATACAGCGGCGCGTTGAGCGCCACGTAGCCTTCCTGGTGCAGATAGGCCTGAGCCTCCGGCGGGGCGCCGGGGGCGTGCTCCCGGGCGTCGGACGGCGCGGCGAGGCCGCCGACGGCGGCGGCGACCGCCAACGCGGCGGCGCCGCGGGATAGGAGGCGGCGAAGCCGGGCGTGGCGGGTGAGAAGGGGGCGGATCATGGGGCGTCCCTGCGGGCGTGGGCCCCGGCGCCGCCGTCGGCGTCACGCAGCAGGGGCGTGACGCCGGGGGGTGCGACAGGGGGCGGTGGTCGGTCCTTGACGGGCGGGCTCCCCAACCCAACGCCGCCCCCGCCCGTGCGGCGTCGCGGACGACGCGGCAACGGGCGGGGCGGCGTCGGGGGGGACGACCCGCCCCGAACATCGGCCCGCCCCGGCCCGCGGGATGAGCGCCGCCGGCGCGTTCGGACCCCGCCGCGGCGGTACGTCAAGAGCAGTCCGATCGACCCGCGAAACCGGCACAGCTTCACACCCCGGCCGCCGTCGCACGGACCCCGCTCTTCCCTCCTCATCCCTTGAGGGAGTGGATGAGTCTTGGCAGCCCGAGGCGCGATCCGAGGCCGGGGGAGTCTGCCGCACGTGCCCGCCTCGAACTGGCGCCTCGGGCCGCAACAGACCGCCCCCTCACCCCCGCCCCTCTTCCCCCAAAGGGGGCGAGGGAGGGCGGAGAAAGGGCCGAGATGCCGTTATTCGCCCGCCAGCAGCCGGTCCGGGAGGGATCGCCACTTGCGGAACCGGCCCAACACGGACTCGACCGTCGCGATCCGCTCCGCCAGCGTCCCCCGCAGCGTGACGAACGGGCGCCCGCGGCGGAGCAGGTCCGCCGTGATCCGACGTTGGAAGACCTCCCGCTGCCCGACGCCGCTGCGGTCCGGCGTGTCGGCGAACGGGATCTCGTCCCCGCACAGGAACGTCAGGTCGTACCGCCCCGCGCACGCCGCCGCGAGGCGCTCCAGTTCCGGCAGGGGCCCGCCGTGGTAGTCGTCGGCGAAGATCCGGGTCGTGGAGGCGTCGGTGTCGACGATTAACCGCTCCCGGGCCGCCGCGGCGAGCCGCTCCTCCGCGGCCCGGTGCCCGACGGCGATCTCGACCAATTGCTCCGGGGACAGCCGCCGGTCGACCGCGTGCTGTTCCCAATATTCCCGTCCGTACTCCGGAACCCACGGCTCGCCGAACCGTTCGGAAAGGGCCTCGCACAGCGTCGTCTTCCCCGTCGACGGCGCCCCGACGAAGCAGAGCTTCGTCAACAGATCCCACCGCACCCGGGCCGGCAGCCGATGCCGCAGGCCGACCGGGTCCGCCCGCACCGCCGTGCCGGAGACGGGCACAGCCGTTCTGTCCGGGTCGAACCGCCAATCGACCGCCCCCAGCGCCGCCGCGACGTGGGCGCCGTAGAACTCGCTGCAATAAAAGTGCGTCACCCGCCGCCCGGCCAGCGCCTTCAAAATATACTCTTCCTGCAACGCCCGGATCGCCGGAGTGTCGCCCACGTCGTTCGGACCGCCCCAGCCCTCGATCACCTCGACGGTCGGGTAGAGGTCCCGAATCCACTCCGCCCGCACCGGCAGCGGCACGGGGGTGGTCTCCGGGGCGTCGTAGATCAGGACGACGAAGCGGTCCGTCTCCGCCAGCCCGGTTTCGATCAGCGCCTGATGCCCGGCGTGCAGCGGGGCGAATTTTCCTAAAGTGAAGCCGACGGTGGGGGCGGCCCGCGTCACGGTTTCGCCCCTCACGACTTCGCCTGGGCGATCGCCGGCTCGGCGATCGCGGGCGGTTCGGCGGGGGCGCCGGTCGCGGCGGCCTTCCGCCAGGCGAAGAACCCGGCCGTCGCCATCGCCAGAAACACGGCGTATAAACCGGCGGTGAGGTCCAGGTCGCGGTGGTAATAATTGGCGACGCTGACCACGTCGACGGCGATCCAGACGATCCAGGCCTCCACGGCCCGTTTCGCCAGCAGCCATTGGGCGGCGAGGCTGGCGACGGTGGTGAAGGCGTCGCCGAAGGGCAACGCCGCATCGGTCCACTCGTTCATCGCCCCGCCCAGCGCCGCCGAGCCGGCCGTGATGCCCACGACCCACCCGAAGAACGCCGGCCCGCTCAACCGCGTCACCGGCACCTCCCCCGCCCCGGCCCCGGCCCCGTCGCCGTCGCCGTCGTCGGCGGCGGCCTGATCCGCGGGCCGGCGTTCGCGGACCCACTCCCGCCAGCCGTAGATCTGCAAGCCGATATAAATCAGTTGCAGGGCGGCGTCCGAATAAAGCTTCGCCCGCCAAAAGATGAGGGAATAGAGGACGACCTGCACCAGCCCGGTCGGCCAGCAGAGCACGTTCCGCCGCACCGTCAGCCCCACGCAGGCCAATCCGAAGACCACGGCGACAATTTCCAGCAGCGACACACGCGAATCCGGGGCGGGGGGCGAACGCCGGTCATCCTAACGGCGACCGCCGAGCCCGTGCACGGCCGCG
>NZ_JBINJD010000173.1:0-10548 GCF_043951915.1 Alienimonas sp. DA493
GTCTCGTCGATCGCGTGATTCCATCCCCGTGCGGCGGCCCGACGGCCGGAGCTTGCGCTCCGGGCTCACGGGCCCTCCGGCCTCCTGACCATGATTCGCCAGCCGATCCGCCCCTGGACCCGCGTCGCCCTCGGCGTCGGCTGCGCGCTGCTGCTCGTGCTGGCGTACTCGGCCCTCAGTTGGCAGGCCCACGCGGAGAACCCCAACAACACGACCGTGCCCAACGGCGTGCAGTTGTGGGAGGGGGTGAAGGAGATCTTCAGCGAGAACCGCAGCGGGGAGATCGCGCTATGGGACGACGCCGTCGCCACCGGGACGCGGTTCGCCGTCGGCCTGGCCGCCGGGGCGGCGCTGTCGTTTCTGGTCGGGATCGCGATGGGCGCTCTCACCCCGGTCGGGGCGGGCTTGGGGCCGACGCTGCTGTTCTTCGGCTCCATCCCGCCGACGGCCATGTTGGCGGTCTATTACCGGGCCTTCGGCATCGGCGAGGCGCTGTACGTCGGCCTGATCGCCCTGGGCGTGTTCCCGCTGTTGGCCGGCGGGCTCTATAAAAGCGTGCTCACCGACGTGACCGACCACGCCGTCAGCAAGGCTTACACGCTGGGCGCCAGCCACGCGGAGGTCGTCTGGAACGTGATCGTCCCGCAGACGCTCCCGCGGTTCCTCGAAAGCCTGCGGCTGGCCGCGGGGCTGGGGATGATCTTCCTGATCGCCGCCGAGTGGCTGCTGGCGGACGTGGGCTTCGGGCACCGGCTGAAGTTATTGAACCGCGTCGCGGACATGGCGGTCGCGTATCCGTATTTATTCCTGCTCGGCCTGTTCGGACTGGCGGTGGACCGGGCGCTGCTCGAACTGCGGCGCCGGGTCGCCCCTTGGTGGGACGAAGCATGAACGAAGAACTGAATACGTCCGTAACGCCGAGGCCCCGCGGGGCCTCGACGTTTCCCCCGGCGTTAGAAGTGTGCGACGTCCGCAAGGCGTTCGGCCCCAACAAGGTGCTGGGCGGCGTGAACCTGACGGTGCCGGCCGGGCAGATCGTGTCGCTGGTCGGCCCCAGCGGGTGCGGGAAGAGCACCCTGCTGCGATCGATCCTCGGCACGCATTCCCCGGACAGCGGCGTGGTGAAAGCCGGCGGGGAGCCGGTCTGCGGGCCGAACCGGGACGTCGGCATCGTCTACCAGCACTACACGCTGTACGACTTCCTCACCGCCCGCGGGAACGTGGCGCTGGGGCTTAAACTGGACCGCACCTCGCTGGCGTTCCGGCTGTTTCAGTACCCGAAATGGCGCCGCCTGCGGAAGGAGCACTGCGCGGAGGCGGACGACTTTCTAACCCGCGTCGGCCTCGGCGCCGCCGCCGACCTTTATCCCCGGGAGATGAGCGGCGGGATGCGGCAGCGGGTCGCCGTCGCCCAAGCCTTCGTGCTGCGGCCGAAGGTCGTGTTATTGGACGAACCCTTCGGCGCCTTGGACGAGGCGACGCGGGAGGAACTGCAATTGATGTTGCTCCGCTTCGCCGCGGAGAACCGCCGGGCGCTGGAGGAGGGCCGCGAACCGCCCTTCACGATCCTGATCGTCACCCACGAACTCAATGAAGCCCTCTACGTCGCCGACCGCGTGATCGGCCTGAGCCAGTATCATCCCGACGGGGCGAACGGGGCGAAGATCGTCTATGACGAACCGGCCCCGCACTTCGCCCCGGACAGCCCGCGGGACATGGCCCGCCTGGTCGAGCAGCGGGAAACGATGCGGGCCGCGGTGTTCGACCCGGAGAACCGCCGGCGGCACGCGCAGCTCGCCGAAGGGTAACGGCAGCCCGAGGCGCGAGCCGAGGCGTGCACGCTTGGCAAAGTCACCCGACCTCGGCTCGCGACTCGGACTGCCGATCCCCTTCCTCCGCCGGAAGCAGTTCCGCGACGGGCAGCGTGAAGGGGCGGCCGTCGAGGGCGAACTCGACCGTCTCGTCTTCGCGGTAGGTCCGCAGGGTGCGATAGGACGCCGGCCCCTCGGCGGGGATGTGCGGGTCGGTACGGACTTCCAGCACCCGCTCCGGCAGGTTCACGATCCAATACGGACTGATCCCTGCCGCGGCGTAAATGCGAGCTTTACGAGTGCGGTCGAGTTCCAATGTGCTGTCGGAAATCTCCACGACCATCAGCAGGTCTGACGGTCCCGGGTGCCGCGACGACCAGAATTTCAGTGCCCGGTTCGCAACGGAAAGGTCCGGCTCCGGCTCGCTCCGCGGGAGCGCCACCGGTTTCTCGATCCGCACGCCCCAACTGGGGCCGAATAACGCTTTGAGAGCGTCCGCGGAGATGTCCACGGAAACGGCGTGCGGGGGGTAGGCGGCGGCCATCTCGACTAATTCTTCGTCCAACAGCTCAATCCGCCGCCCCTCAATCCCGTCAAACACCCCGGCTTCGATCATTGCGTGATACATCTCCACCGTGACCCGCGCGGGCCGCGGGGGCGGCGGCGCGAGGAGTTCGGCGGGCGAAACGCCGACCGGCCGCTCCCGCGGGGCGGGGGCGGCCGGGGCGTCGGTCTGCGGGGCGTCGAGAAGGTCCGGCATGCCGGGATTCTACTCGATCACTCCCCCGCGGTGGCGGACTTCGGCGGCGCCGCGTCGGCGAGGGCCATCAGGGCGTAGGCGGTGACCATGTTCGGGTCGCCTTCGTACCAGCGGTCCGCCTCGTTCACCCAGCTGCCGTTCTCCCGCTGCATGGCGAGCAGTTGGGCGGCGAGGTCCTCGCGCCAGTCGTGCTCCACGCCGTCGGCGTCGGTCAGCGTGTCCTCGCCGAGGGCGGTCATCGTTTTGCCGAAGGCCTGCAGATAATAATAGTGTCCCTGCAAGCCCATCCCCGGATTCTCGGCGAGGGTGTAGTGCTTGGCGGCCCAGTCGCGGGCGGCTTGGACGCGGGGGTCGTTCTTGGTCAGGCCGGCGTAAATCATCGACTTCAACCCGGCGTAGGTCATGCTGGCGTAGCTGCGCAGGCCGCCGTTCGCCGTGGTGCCGGCCTTCGTCTGCCCGCCCAGGGCCGGGGTGTAGTAGAAACCGCCGTCGTTAATCTTGGAGGCGTTCGGCGTGTCGTTGCCGTGACCCTCAAGGTTCTGCGTGCGGGTGACGAACACCAGCGCCTTCTGGATCGCCTCGTCCTCCGGGCCGCTGCCGCTGGCCTTCAGGGCCTCGACGAGGAACTGGGTGTTGGAGAGGTCCGGCCGGTCGCCGCCGCCGCCGTAGCCGGCGCCGCCCCAGCGGACGTCGTCGCTCTCGATGCCTTCGCCCTGGTCCCACTGCAGCTCCTTGAGGAACGCCCGGGCGCCCTTGACGGCGTCGGCGTATTCGTCCCCCTCGACGCGGGCCAGGGCCATCAGGGAGAGGGCGGTTTCGTAGTTCTTGTGGGTGGAGCCCTCGGAATAAATGCCGCCGTCCTCGCGGACGTTCGCCTCGAGATAATCCAGCGCCTTGGCGACCGTCGGGTCGTCGGCGGTCAGGCCGGAGTCCAGCAGGGCGACCGCGGCGATCGCGCTGATGCCCAGCGACTCCCGACTGCTCCAGCCGCCGTCGTCGTTCTGGGTGGTGCGGAGGTAGTCGACGCCCCGCTGCCGGGCGGCGTCGATCGCCGCGGCGTCGGGGGCCTCGGCGCCCGCGGCCGTCACGGGCGGGTCGGCCGCGCCGGCGAGGGACGGTCCCGCGGCGAGGGGGAGCAGGGCGAAAGCGAACGGGGCGAGGGCGAGCCGCACGAGAATCTCCGGGGGGTTAACGTGGAAGGGGCGATCGGGCGTTTCATTCTACGGACGACCGCCGCGGGGGTGAGAGTTCGTCTCGAACCGAGCGGGAGCGAGGTCAGAAGCCTTCGGTAACTTCGCCGCCGTTGCGGGAACCGGCGGCCCGCCAGATCTCGCGGGTCACGCTTTCCGAGACCGACTGCACGCTGCCGTCCATCATCGCGACCTGGACCACGCCCTGGTGGTAGGACCGGCTGGTGATCGCGGCCATCGTGGCGTTCACGGTTCCGCCGTCCTGCTTGCCCTCCTGCCAGGAGGAGAAGTCGACGTCGTATTCCGTGTTGGTGCTCGGGTCGACCCAGATCACCTCGGTGTTGGGGGGGAAGACCGTGGTGAAGCCGGTGTGATGGACGCGGCCGTCCGGCCATTCGGTGTGGCCGGTGTTTTTATTCTGCTCGCCAAGTTTTTTATCGGAGCTGTCCGTATAGGCCAGCACGTCGGCGACCGCGTCCGGCACGGGGGTGGAGGCCGGCAGCGGGCCGCGGTGGTTGCGGAAATAGGGGGTGAAGGCCTTCACCTCCGCGGCCATCATCGTCTGGGTGGAGCCGTCGCGGATGTGGCTGATCGAGAGCCGGGAGTTCGGATAGAACGGCCCGTCCCCGCCCAGCCCCTTGCTGCCGCCGCGGGAGGGATCCCAGACGAGCCAGGTGCCGAAGTTAAAGCCGTAGGTGGTCGGATAGATGTACCGGGCGACCTTGCCGGTGTCCCGGGGCACGTAGGACAGCGGGTCGCTGGGGCAGCCGAAGGTGTCGATTTTCAGTCCGTCGATCGTGGCCTGATCGTCCCAGGCGACGGACAGGTCGACGTACTGGGCCAGCACGCCCTGGTCGATCTCCGGCAGGATGCGGCCGTGCACGCCCCAGGAGCCGTTGTTGCCGGTGTACCCGCTGGTGGACAGGCAGGCGCTCGGCGGGATCACCGAGTTCGTGCTGTGGTAGTTGTGAACCGCCAGGGCGAGCTGTTTGAGGTTATTCTGGCACTGCGCCCGCCGGGCCGCCTCCCGGGCCTGCTGCACGGCGGGGAGCAGCAGGGAGACGAGGATCGCGATGATCGCGATCACCACCAGCAGTTCGATCAGCGTGAAGCCGGTCCGGTTCTGACCGGTCCTCCGGGGCCCGGTCCGTCGGGGGGCGGGGGCTGGTGCGGCGCTGAGGATCATGAAGGACGGGGAGAACGGGGGCGGGGCGGTCGCCGACCGGCGGCGCCGGCCACAATGCGAGAACCGCCGGCGCCCGGGGCCAAACCTTTTTCGCGGGGACCGCGGCCGCCGCGACCGGGGCGGGAACTTGTCGGGCGGGGCGGGGCGTGGTCAAGCTGAGCGGTCGATGTCCTCCGTGCCCGTTCCCGCCGACGCGACCGGTCCGCGGGGGGCGGACGCTCCGCTCGGGCCGGACGATCCGGTCGGGCCGGGCGGATGGCTGGGCGCCGCCGGGGCGCTCCGCATGCGGGTGGAGACGCCGGAGAACATCGTCCTCGAACTGCCCCTGGCCGGGGTGACCCGCCGCTGCGGGGCCTGGCTGATCGACACGGGGATCCGGGCGGCGTTCGTGTTCACGGCGGCGTTCCTGATGATCCCGATCGCCTGCGCCGGGCTGGGAGACTTCGCGGGCGGGGCGTTTCTGCTCCTGTTGTTCTTCAGCGAGTGGGGCTACTTCACCCTGTTCGAAGCGTTCCAGGGCGGACGAACGCCGGGGAAGCGGGCGTTCGGCCTGCGGGTGGTGCGGACGGACGGCGGGCCGCTGACCTTCTGGCCGGCGCTGGTGCGGAACCTGCTGCGATTCGCCGACGCGTTGCCGATCCTCCTCTCCCCCCCGCCGCACGTGATGGGCGCGGTGCCGCTGTACGGGCTGGGGGCGCTCTGCTGTACGCTGAGCCCGCGGGGCCAGCGGATCGGCGACCTGTTCGCCGGGACCGTGGTGATCCGCACCCACCCCGCCACGCCGCCGAAGCAGCCGGTGATTCTCGACAAAATCGCCCCGCTGGACCGCTCGCTGATCTCCGGCCCCAAACCGCCCCGCAGCACGCTGGCGACGGTGGACGAGTACCTCGCCCGCCGCGGCGTGCTGGACCACGAGCGCGGCCACCAACTCGCCCTGCCGCTGGCCCTCGCCGTCGCCCGCCGGCTGAAATACGGCGGCGACCCGGCCGGGGTGAAGGTCTACCCGATGGCCTTCCTGGCCCGGGTCTGGGCGACGTATCTGCGGCCGGAGGAGGAGGCGACCGAGGAACCGGCCCCCCGCGACCGCCTCCGGGGCGGGCGCCGATGACGAAGCGCGACTTCCTCGCCGCCCGCCGGCCGCGGTGGGACCGGTTCACGCAGCTGCTCGACCGGTTCGACCGCCGGCGGCTGCGGGGCCGCACGGCCGGGGAGGTGGCGGAGCTCTCCCGCGGCCTGCGGGAACTCGCCGCGGACCTCGCCGCCGTGCGGGCCCACGGCTGGGGCGACCGGCTGGACGACTACCTCAACACGCTGCTGGGCCGCGGGCACACCGCGTTCTACGCCGCCCCGGCCTCGCCGCTGGGGAGCGTCGTCGGCTACCTGACGCATGGTTTCCCGCGGGTGTTCCGGCGGAACGGGCGGTTCTTCCTGGTCGCCGCGGCCCTGTTCTTCGGGCCGTTCTTCGTCGCCTGGGCGGCGGTTGCGCTGCGGCCGGCCCTCGCCGACCGCGTCCTCCCCCCGGAGGCCCAGGCGATGTACGACGAGATGTACGCCGAGGGCGGCGGCCTCGACCCCGACGGCGGGGAGGACGGGAGGGCGAACGCCTTCGACCTCGGCGCCTACGGCGGGCAGCGGAGCCTGATGGCCGGGTTCTACGTCTACAACAACGTCGGCATCGCCCTGAAGTGCTTCGCCCTCGGCGTGACCTTCGGGCTGGGCACGGTCTACGTGCTGCTGTCGAACGGCATCCAGATCGGGGCGGTGTTCGGCTACGCGGGGGCCAGCGGGAACGGCGAGCGATTGTTCAGCTTCGCGGTGACGCACGGCTCCTTCGAACTGACCGCCATCGCCGTGGCCGGGGGGGCCGGGCTGATGCTCGCCGACGCCCTGCTGCACCCCGGCCGGCGGAGTCGGCTGGGCAGCCTGATGGTGCGGGGCCGGGAGGCGATCCAGATCGCCGCCGGCGCCGCCGTGATGCTGATGATCGCCGCCGGGTTGGAGGCGTTCTGGTCCCCGGCGCCGATCGCCCCGTCGATCAAGTACGTCGTCGGCGGGAGCCTGTGGGTGGCGGTGTTCGCCTGGCTGCTCCTCGCCGGCCGCGGCGGGGCGCCGACGGAGGCGAACCGATGAGCGAAATCCGCCGTCTCCCTGAGCCCCGACCGTTAGGGAGGGGCCGTTCTGGAGGACCCGCGCGTTCCGACAGGCATGACGGGAGAACTATGCGGACACGGGTGAGCGGCCCCTCCCTCACGGTCGGGGCTCTAGGGCCGGTTTGGGAGATGCCGCGATGAACCGTCCGTTCGCCGTGCCGCTCGCCCCGCACGGGCCCGCCGGGGCGTTGGACGTCGGCCTCGCCGCCTGCGGGGCGAGTCCTGTCCTGTGGCTGCGGTTCGCCGCGGCCGGGGGGCTGCCGGCGGCGATTCTGGCGGACGCCGCCGGCCGGGCCTGCGGGCGCGGCTGGGCCGTCGGCACGCTGGCCGTGCTGTTCGTCACCGCCCCGCTGGGCCTGCGGATCGCCGCCACCGCGGTGCGGGGGACCTTCGCGGAGGAGGAGGACCCGACGGCCGCCCCCCGGCCCCGCACCAAGCGGGACCGCACCCGGGAGGCGCTGCTCTCCGGCCTCTGCGTGCTGCTGGCGGCACTGTATCTCGCCCCCCGCTGGCTGGACCTGCCGACGGCGTTCGGGGCGTGGTTGGCCGATCCGACGGGCCGGTTCACGGTCGCCGCGACGCTCGCCGCGGCGCTGGGGCTGCGGAGTGGGTCCGACCTGTCCCGCCGGGCGCCGTTTCCCCCGCGGTCCGGCCGGCTGCTGGCGGGGCGAATCGTCGTGCGGGCGCTGCTCGGCTGGCCGCTGTGGCTGTTCCTCGTGCCGGACGGGGAGCCGCTGGCGTGGCTCAGTCTGGCGCTGTGGACGCCGATCGCGCTGGGGATCGCGGGGAAGTTCGCCTTTCGGTCGGAGCGGCGGGCGTTGCGGGCGTTGTCGGCCCGGCTGCACGACGAACACGCCGACGGCCTGCTGCGAGCCCACAAGATGCCCCTCGCCGTGCGAGCGAACCTGCTGGCCGGGCTGACCGCGGGGCTGTGGCTGATCGGGATGCTGACGACCGATCTGATCGGCTCCGCCCTGCTGAACTGGCGGCCGGCGCTGGGGGCGGCGCTGGAGGCCGGTTCGTCCGACGGGGGAAACTTCTGGGCGGCGCTGGCCGACGACCCGACCGCCGCGGCCCTCGCGGCGCTGGGCGGCGTGACGGCCTACGTCGCCGCCCGGGTCGGTTGGTTCGCCACGCTGGTCGACCTGCGGGTCCGGCGGGACTGCTGGGACGTGCAACAGGCCGTGACCCGCGAACGCAACCGCCTCGCCGAGGAGGAACGCCGCACGGCCCCCGCCGCCGCCCGGGCCGCCGCGGCCGCGGCGGTCGTTCTGCTGTTCGTCCCGACGGCAAGCGGCTTCGCCCAGAGCCCGGCGCCGACCGACCCCGCGGAGGTCTCCGCCCGCGCCGAGGCGGTGCTGGGCCGCGACGAGTTCCGCCCGCTGCGGGATTTCGGGCAGCGGGGCGACGGCCTGTTCCCCCCGCTCGGCGGCGGCACCCGGTCGACGGCGGGGGGGGACGGCGCCGACGGGGGGACCTCCGGCCCGGGCGGTTCCTCCCCGAACCGCACGCCGGGCGGCGGCTCCGGGACGGGGGGCGGGTCGTCCCCGGGCCCGACCGCCGGCGGGGGGGCCGTGCTCGGGGCATTGGGGCAGGTCCTCAGCACGGCGGCGCTGGTCGCGGCGGGGGCGGCGTTGGCGGCCGTGTTGCTCCTGCTCGTCTGGGCGGTGGTGCGGGGAGTGATGGAACGGGAGCCCGCCCCGGCGACGCCCGCCGCGACCGCCGCCGCCGGGGCCGTTCCCCCGGACGAAGACGCCCCCGCCGCCCGCCGTCCGCCGGACGAGCGGCTGGCCGCCGCCCGGGCCGTCGCCGCCGAGGGCCGCTACGCCGAGGCCGTCGCCCTGCTGCTCAACGGTCTGACGGACCGGGTGGAGCTCGCCGGGCTGATTCGCCCCCGCCGCGGCCTGACTGCCCGGGAGTACCTGCGGGCCGCCCGTCCCGACCCGGCCCTGCACCCGGCGCTGGCGACCGTGGTGAAGGTGTACGAACCGCTGGGCTACGGCCGGCGGCCCGGCGGTTTGGAGCAGTACGCCGAGGCCGAGGCTGCGTACCTCGCCGGCGTCTCGACCCGGGCCGCCCACGATCCGGCCCCGCGGAACTCTTCGACCGCGACGCCGACCGGGGCCGACGCATGATGACGCGCGTGCCGCTGGGCGCTCGGGACGCGGCGTGGGCGACGGCCTGCGCGCTGGCGCTGCTGGCGCAGTTCGCCCCGGCCGATTGGCGGCCCGCCCTGCCGGACGACACCCGCAGCCCGGCCCCCGACGGGCAGAAGGCCCTCGTGCTGCTCGCCGAGCGGGCCGGCTTTGAAACCGTGCGGCGGGAGTCGCCGCTGGCGGTCGTCGTGGGGGAGGAGGACCCGGACCGCACGTTGCTGGTCGTGCTCGGCCCGGCCCGGGCGCTGACGGACGGGGAAGCGGAGACGCTGCAAGACTGGGTGAACGCCGGCGGCGGGCTGCTGTTCGCCGCCCGCGGGGGGCGGTCGGTCGATCTCGGGCCGCTCGGCCGGGTCGAGGGCCGCGGCGAGGATCGGTTGCAGGGCGCCGAGCCGACCCGCGCCGCCGGGCTGCCGACGGAGGACCTGAAGTTGTTCTGGCCCCACGGCGGCACGGTCGACGGCGCGGGGGAGCCGCTGGTGGAGACCGCGGCCGACGACGCGGGGAACGGCGACGGGGCGAACGGCGACGGGGCGAACGGCGACGGGGCGAACGGCGACGGGGCGAACGGCGACGGGGCGAACGGGGGCGCAGTCCGCGTCGCCCTGACGGAAACCTGGCGGGGCGGCACGGCGGTGCTGGCGGCGGGGGCGGCGGGGTTCAGCAACCGCTCGCTGGCCTGGGGGGACAACGCGGCGCTGGCCTTCCGGTTGCTGGAGCGGGCGGCGAACGGGCGCCGGCGGATTGTGTTCGACGAGTCGCTGAACCTGACCGGCACGCCGAAGACGGTGGCGCTGCTGCTCGACCCGGAGTTGCGGCCGCTCACGTTGCACCTTTGTTTGTTGGCCCTGCTGTGGGGCTGGTGGCGGGGGCGGGCGTTCGGGCCTCCGCTGCCGGATCCGGACCCGCCGCGGCGAACCCTCACCGATCACACCGACGCCGCCGGCGATCTCGCCTGGCGAACCGGGGACGGGGCGGGCGTGGTCGGCTGGTACCGCCGGGCCGTCGCCCGGGACCTGCGGTTGCCGGCCGACCCGAAGGAGCGGGCGAAGCGGGCCGAGGCGCTGGCCGTCGCCGCCGGGCGGGAGCCGGCGGCGGTGCGGGACCTGTTCGCCCGCTTGGCCGCCGTCGACGCCCGCACCCGGCCGGGAGAGAAGTCCGCGTTGGGCCGCCGGACCGCGGCCGGGTTGATCCGCGAACTCGCCGCCCTCCGGTCCGACGCCGGCCGCGCCCGGCGGTAACGGGGGAACCTACTTCCCCCCTCGCCCCCCCTTGGGGGAGAGGGGCCGGGGGTG
>NZ_JBINJD010000174.1:0-10419 GCF_043951915.1 Alienimonas sp. DA493
CGGGACGCTTCTCTTTGTCCAGTGAGCCCGAAGCGCCAGCGAGGATCGAAGGCGTCCACTCTCGCTGGCCCTTCGGGCTCACACGAACTTCAAGGCTGAGAGGAACGGATTCCTCAGCTCAGCCGGCGGCGGGCCTCAGCGTCGCTCAGGCCCTCGACGCGGATCGTCTTGCGGGGGGACGCGGGGCCGGCGACGAGGGCGACGGCGCGCTCCGGCACGTCCAACGCCTCCGCCAACAGGGCGAGGACCGCGGCGTTCGCCTTGCCGCGCTCCGGCGGGGCGGCGACGCGGACCTTCAGCGCCTCCCCCAACCATCCGACGACCGCCGACCGGCTGGCGCCGGGGACGACTTTGACGGACAGCGTCGCGATCGGAGGGGCGGTCATCCGGGCGGGGGCGGCGTGGCGCCCCCGTCCGCGGCGGGAGCGGGAAAACCGCCGGGGGCGGCGTCGCGACCGGCCTTCTTCGCGGCCCGTTGGGCCGTCCACTGGCTCCAACGCCGCTTCCGCCGCTCCGTCCAGAGCCGCACCCGAGAGGGGGTCAGGTGGGCCGTCGTGCCGTGAAAGCGGCGAGTGACGAGGTTCAGCAGTTCGCTGCGGGTCAGGCCGCCGAACGCCATGTCCCGCAGGACGATCTCGTCCTCGGTCAGTTCGCCCTCGGTGAGCTCGTGCGGGTTGATCTCAGCGGTTTGCCGGGTGCCGATTCGCACGCTGCGGGTCAGCAGGTCGGCCAGTTCCTCGCGGCTGAGGTGCTCGAACGCCTCCTCGCTGAGGGCCGCCTCCTCCGCGTTAAGCTGAATCCGCTCCCGGTAGCGGAGCAGGCGGAGGATCTGGATGACGTTGATCCCCACGAACGTGGCCATCCAGGCCGTCGGCCCGAACATCGGCACCGAACCGCAGGTGAAGAACACGATCTGCAACGACATCCCCACGCAGGTGAGCAGCCGCAGCCAGAGCATGTCTCGCGTGAGGTAGGACGCGAGGTAGCAGAAGTTCGCCGCGTGCAGACACAAATCGGCCGGCGCCGCATCGGTGAAAGGGTTCGTCACAGTGCGGGCGGGGCGGGACGAGAAACGGCGGGCGACGGCGGAACAAACATGGAGCGTTGGACGAGCCGGCGCAGGGTGCCCCACGGCGGGAGGCTTGAACAAGCGGCTTTTCCGCGCCGCATTTCCGGGGAATCCCCCCGACCGGCGGGCCGGCGCGGCTCGTCCCCGTCAGGCTGAGAGAGTTCGGGGGAGTTCAGGCGGCGGTGAACCAGCCGTCCCAGCCCTCCGCGGCGACCGAGGGGGGAGCCGGGACCCGGGCGAGGTCGCGGGCGGCGGGGATCAGCGCCTCCCAAACCGCCAGCCCGCAGGCGTTTGCGTCGGCCCGGTCGATCGGGTCGCCGACCAACGCGGCGACGTGCTCGCAGGCCGGGTGCCCGGGATCGGCGGCGAGGCCCGCGACGGCGGCGGCGTCCGCCCCCTCCCAGTCCTCGGCGATCAGGCAGAGCCCCGCCCGCACGGCGTGGGCGGCGCCGCAGGACGGGTCGCGATCCAAGGCCGCGGCGGCGAACGCCTCCGCGGCGTCCGCCCTGCCGGACAGCGCCGCCACCGCGGCGCAGATCACCGCGGCCCGCGGGTCGTCCGGGGCGTGCCCCTCGCCGCGGCCCGCCGCGACTAGGGCCATCCCAGGGCGGCCGCTCGCCGCCAGTCCCAACGCGGCCAGCCAGTGCGGCTCCGGCCCCCCGGCGCCGGCCGCCAGGGCGGCTTCGGCTTCCCGCACGGCGCCGGACGGGTCGCGGCGGGTCAGCGCCGCCCGGGCGGCGGCGAGGTGTGTCTCTGCGGGGGCCATTGTGGACAGTCCGGTGCGTCGGGGAACGCACCAGTCTGGATCACGGAACCGCAGCGGGCCGGGGCTCCCCCGAGGCGGGGGGCGAATTTTCCGGCCCGCTCCGCCGCGACGCACCGTCACCGGGAGGACGCTCAGACGTTTCTACACGGCCATCGCCGCCTCGGCCCGGCTGCTCGGAACGAACCCCCACGCGGCGTGGAGTAGGACGATCAGCAGGATCGCCCCGGCGTCGGCGGATTTGCCCCGGGCGACGCTGACCGCCGCCGCCCCGACCAGCAGCAGGACGATCGGCTCCGCGAACTGCTCGTACAGGATTCGCCCGCGGGTGCGGCCGGGGGCTTCGACCCGTTCATTGGGACCGAACTCCGCCCGTCAGGCGGCGGCCGCCTCGACCGCGACGGCGTGCGGACGGGCGGCGGTGAAACGCGGGCCATGACCGGGGGCGGCAGCGGTCCCGCGGCCAATCGGTTCGGGGACGAACGCGGCAACGTAGTCCAGGACCGGGGCTCGCGTTCGGCGTTCATTCGTGCGCCCACTTTCCTCCCGATTTATCTGCAGAACCGGCGCGGGCGACCGAGCCTCGGCGAGCGGCGCGACGCGCAGGGTCGGCGGAATGGGAACGGCTGGCGCCAACGGTCGGTCGCCGGGACGAACCGGACGGTTTGGGGCCGAGGGCTGATTCGACCGCGGCGGTCCGACCGATCGGAAGCACATCGGTCCGCCGCCGGCCCGCCTCCCACGACGGGGACGAGCCGGCGATCGGCCGCGGCGTTCGCCGCGGCGCCCCCGGGCGGACCGACCGCGTCCCGCCGACACGACGTCGGCGGGGCTTCCGCGCGTTTGGCGACCCGACGGACCGGGTTGACGCGGGACGGAACGCATTTCCTGTCGCGCCCGACGGCCCCCTCCCGTCGTGTCCGAAGCCTGGCCGGGCGTCCGCCGGTTCATCTGCCACCCGCACCCTTTAACGGAGTTCTCCATGATGGTGTCCCCGCGCCTGCTGCTCGCCGCCTGTACCGTCGCCCTGGCCCTGCCGGCTTCCGCCAGCGCCGGCCTCTTCGGTCACGGCCACAGCAGCTGCGCCGCCCCGGGTTACGTCGATTACGGTTGTGCCCCGACCTGCGCCGCCCCGTGCGGCGACGTCTGCGGTGACGTCTGCGGCCCCACCTGCGCCGCTCCCTGCGGCGACGTGTGCGCCCCGGTGGGGTGTTGCGAGTCCTACGGCTGCCCGCCGCAGGAAGGCTGCCTGAAGCGGTTCGGTCGCAAGCTGTGGGATCTGGAGCAGCGGAAGAACGCCTGGATCCTTTCCAAGCTGCACGGCCTCTGCCACCGCGACGACTGCTGCGACTACGGTTGCGTGGACTACGGTTGCGTCGACTACGGCTGCGAGCCGACCTGCGCCGCCCCGGTCTACGGCGACCTCTGCACCCCGACCTGCGCCGCCCCCTGCGGCGACGTGTGCGGCGATGTGTGTGCTCCGACCTGTGCCGCCCCCTGCGGCGACGTCTGCGCCCCGACCTGCGCCGCCCCGGTCTGCGGGCACTGAGTCCGACCCCCCGCCCGCCGGGGGCCGTCTGACAACGCGTTGATCAACGACCGGAGCCGGTCGCCCTCCCGGGGCGGCCGGCTCTCGTCATGCGCCGGGGGCGAGGCGGGCGACGCTCAGGCCGCGTCGTCGTCCGCCTCCGCGTCGTCGTCCTCCGCGGAGAACCGATCCCGGCGGGCGAGGCTCGGCGGCGGGGCTTCCCCGAAGAACGCGGCGGCCTGCCGGGCGGCGGTTTCGCGGATCTCGTCCGTCACGTAGCCGGAGATCGTCACCAGCGCCGCGGCGATCACGCCGAGGTCGTCGGTGAACCCGACGCCGGGCAGGAAGTCCGCCACGGCGTCGATCGGCAGGATGAAGTACGCCAACGCGCCGACGATCGTCGCCTTGGCGGTTTTGGGCGTCTCCGGCCGTTGCAGCGTGTGGTACAGGATCAACGCCTTTTCCACGACCTGCCGGCCCGCCAGCCGGGCGAAGCCGACCAGCTTCGCCTTGAAGGCCTCCGGGGAGTAGACGTCCGGGGAGACGCGGGACGGATCGGCAGAGGCGCTCATGACTCGATGATACGCCCCCGCGGCCCGGGCGTCAGTCGGGTAGGCCTCCGTCGGACCGGCCGTAGAGCGCCACCAGCATGTCGAAGGTCGTGGAGTCGGAGAGGAACCGGACCGATCCGTCGGCGAGGGCGACGTTCGCTCCCCCCGGATGCAGGGAGTGAATCCCCTGCGTGTTCGACTCGTTCACGCCGACGCCGTCGGCGTTGATCGACCACAGGAACGTATTGCTGGCCGACCAACCGACTTGGCCGGGATACGTCGCGTCGGGGTTCTCGGCGGAGACCTCCGGCTTGCCGTAGCGAAGCGCTGTCGGCTTTCCGCCTCGCTCCACGAGGGAGATCGTGTTGGAAAGTCCGTCCCGCACGTCCGCGAACCGGCCCGCGCGGTACGAGGACAAGCGAGAGCCCGTCGTCGTCTTCGTCTCAAAGACGGGCCATCCCCAGACGCCCCAGCGAACGAACTCGACGGAGGAGGGATTCGCCTGCTCCGGAAACGGGTCGGGCAGCGCCTGGATCCCGGCCATCGCGTCGTAGTCGCTCCGCATCACGTAATAGCGGTCCGCCTCCGCAATCTCGTAGAGCGGCGTGCCCGCAGTCGCAGCGATGCGGTGGTGTTTGACGCCCCACCCCATTGCCGTCGGCGGATCGCCGCTGGGGCACAGGAACGTCGGCACCGCCGTCTGGGCTGCGGCTTCGTTCTCCGGTCCGGTCGCCAGCGCGGCCGTGTCGAGCTGCGCTCGCAGCGAAGTCCCTTCGAGGTACGGCAGAAGCGGGACCCGCCACGAGTGCATGTGGAAGAGGTCCCACTCGGTCAGCGGGTATCGCAGCGACGTGCCGTTATAGAACGACGGCAGGGAACCGCGGGCGGCGTGGTGGTTCTGCAACGCGAGCGCCGTCTGCCGGAGGTTGTCCCGGCAGTGGGCCATGCGGGCGGACTCCCGCGCCGACTGCACCGCCGGCAGCACGAGCGCGACCAGCAGCGCCACGACTCCGATCACGACGGAGACTTCGACCGCCGTCATCCCCCCGCGAACCGCTGAGCGTTCTTGCGGACGGCGGCGCGGGGATTGAGTGAACATGAGCTGTCCTTGTCCGGCTGCGCCTCGGGGGACGGTTCGGATCGCCGGCGAAGGCGATCCCCCCCTGTCGTACGCGGCCGAGCCCGGGCAGCGCTCAGAACCGATGCGTCAGCCGTCCAGCGCTCCCTCGTGCCACTCCTGCAGGCTGACGACCCGCGGCGGCGGGTCGGCGGCCTGGGCTTCGAGGGCGTCCACCACCGCCACGCAGCCGGGCAGGGTGGTCACGCAGGGCACGCCGTAAGCCACGCTGGCGGCGCGGATCTTGCCCTCGTCGGTGCGGGCGCCCTTGCCGCTGGGCGTGTTGAAGATGAACCCGACCCGGCCGTTGGCCATGTGGTCGATCAGGTTCGGGCGGCCCTCCTGCACTTTGCGGACGATCTCCGCTTCCACGCCGGCGTCCTTCAACACCGCCGCGGTGCCGCTGGTGGCGAGGATCTCGTAACCGAGGTTCGCCAACCGGCGGGCCGGTTCGACGATCGCCGCCTTTTTGCCCTCGGCCATGCTGATGAAGATCGCCCGGCCGGCGCCGTCGGCGTCCTCGCCGGCCGGCGGCAGCGGGTTGCCGGCGGCGATCTGGCTTTTGGCGTAGGCCGCGGGGAAGGCGTTGGCGATGCCCATGACTTCGCCGGTGGACCGCATCTCCGGGCCCAGCACGATGTCCACGCCGGTGAACTTGCTGAAGGGGAACACGCTCTCCTTCACGCTGAAGTGCTTCGGGGCCGGCCCGGCGTCGGCGACGCCTTGCTTTTGCAGGGAGACGCCGGCCATCGCCTTCGCGGCGATCTTCGCCCACGGCATCCCGGTCGCCTTGGAGACGAACGGGGCGGTGCGGCTGGCCCGGGGGTTCACCTCCAGCACGTAGACGGTGAACTCTTCGCCTTCCTTTTTGACGGCGAACTGGACGTTCATCAGCCCGCAGACGTTCAACGCCTCCGCCAGTTTGACCGTCGCGGCCTCGATCTCCTCCACGACCGACGCCGGCAGGCTGTGCGGGGGCAGGCAGCAGGCGGAGTCGCCGCTGTGCACGCCGGCCTCTTCAATATGCTCCATCACCCCGGCGACGATCGCGGTCCCGCCGCCCTCGACGCCGAAGTCGGCCACGCAGTCCACGTCGACCTCGATCGCGTCCTCCAGGAAGCGGTCGATCAGCACCGGCCGGTCCGGGGAGGCGTCCACGGCGGACTGCATATACCCGGACAGCGCCGGGCCGTCGTAGCAAATCTCCATCGCGCGGCCGCCCAGCACGTAGCTGGGCCGGACCAGCACCGGGAAGCCGACCCGCTCGGCGATTTTGCGGGCGCCGGCGGCGTCGGTCGCCGTGCCGTTGGGCGGCTGGCGGAGGCCGGTTTTCTTGAGGATCTCCGCGAAGCGGTCGCGGTCCTCGGCGACGTCGATCATCTCCGGGCTGGTGCCGATGATCGGCACGCCGGCCGCCTCGAGGCCCTTGGCGAGGTTCAGCGGCGTTTGCCCGCCGAACTGCACGATCACCCCGTCCGGCTTGAGCCGATCGACGACGTTCAACACGTCCTCGGTCGTCAGCGGCTCGAAGAACAGTAAATCGCTGGTGTCGTAGTCGGTGGAGACGGTCTCCGGGTTGGAGTTGACCATCACGCTCTCCACGCCCAACTCCTCCAGGGCGTAGGCGGCCTGACAGCAGCAATAATCGAACTCGATCCCCTGGCCGATGCGGTTCGGCCCCCCGCCGAGGATCATCACCCGGCTGTACGGGCTGAGCCCTTCGGGATTGGTCGGCCGCTTGGGGCCGGGGGATTCGTCCTCGGTTTCGTAGGTCGAATAATAATAGGGGGTGACGGCCTCGAACTCCGCGGCGCAGGTGTCGACCTGTTTGAAGACCGCTTCGACGTCCAGTTCCTTCCGCTTCGCCCGAACCGCGGCCTCGCCGGCGTTGAGCCAGTGGGAGAGCTGCTGGTCGCCGAAACCGGCGCGTTTAAACCGCCGCATCTGCTCCGCGGTGACGTTCGCCAGCGAGCCGACGGCCCGGATTTCGTCCTCGATCTCGATGATTTGTTGCAGTTGATCGAGGAACCACGGGTCGATCTGCGTCAGTTCGTGGACCCGTTCGAGCGTCATGCCGCTTTTGAACGCGTACCGCAGGGCGCTCATGCGGTGTTCGTTGGGCGTGGCGAGGGCGGCGACGATCGCGTCCTCCCGCGGCCGGTCCGGCGTGTCCCAGAGGTCTTTTTTGCCCCCGCCGAGCCCGAAGTGCCCGGTCTCGGTGCCGCGGAGGGCCTTTTGCAGGCTCTCTTTAAAGGTGCGGCCGATAGCCATCGTTTCGCCGACGCTCTTCATCTGAATCGTCAGCGTCGAGTCCGCCTCCGGGAACTTCTCGAAGGTCCAGCGGGGAACCTTCGTCACCACGTAGTCGATGCTCGGTTCGAAACAGGCCTTCGTTTCGCGGGTGATGTCGTTGGGCAGCTCGTCCAGCGTATAACCGACGGCCAACTTGGCCGCGATCTTGGCGATGGGGAAACCGGTCGCCTTGGAGGCCAGGGCCGAACTGCGGGAGACGCGGGGGTTCATCTCGATAATCGTCATCCGGCCGGTGTCCGGATTGATGGCGAACTGCACGTTCGAGCCGCCGGTCTCCACGCCGATCTCCCGCATGCAGGCGATCGTGGCGTCCCGCATCCGCTGATATTCCTTGTCGCTGAGCGTCTGGGCCGGGGCGACGGTAATGCTGTCGCCGGTGTGCACGCCCATCGGGTCGAAGTTCTCGATGGCGCAGACGATCACGCAGTTGTCGTTTTTGTCGCGCATCACCTCCATCTCGTACTCCTTCCAGCCGAGGATGCTTTCGTCCAGCATCACCTCGTTGACCGGAGAGAGTTTCAGACCGGCGGCGACGACCCGTTCGAATTCCTCTTTATTATAGGCGATGCCGCCGCCGGCTCCGCCGAGGGTGTAGCTGGCCCGGCAGATGATCGGCAGGCCGAGGTCCTCCAGGGCCTCGCGGGCCTCGTCCATGCTTTTGACGATGCGGCTTTTGGCGACGTCCAGGCCGATCCTGGTCATCGCCTCGCGGAACAGCTCGCGGTCCTCCGCCTTTTTGATCACGTCGCGGCGGGCGCCGATCATTTCGACGCCGCACTCGTCCAGCACGCCCATCTTCTCCACCGCCAGGGCGGTGTTCAGGCCGGTCTGGCCGCCGAGGGTCGGCAGCAGGGCGTCGGGACGTTCGCGGCGGATGACCTCGGCGACGTACTCCGGGGTGATCGGTTCGATGTAGGTGCGGTCGGCGGTGCCCGGATCGGTCATGATCGTCGCCGGGTTGCTGTTCACCAGCACGACCTCGTAGCCCTCCTCGCGCAGGGCCTTGCAGGCCTGGGTGCCGGAGTAGTCGAACTCGCAGGCCTGCCCGATGACGATCGGCCCGGAGCCGATCAGCAGGATCTTTTTGATGTCGGTGCGTTTGGGCACGGGCGGGAGCGGCGCAGACGGGGAGCGGGACGGGCGGGGCCTCGCCGGTGACGCTACCGACGCCCCCGCGGAGTTCAAGCGGGACCGACCTTCCGACCGCCGTCCCCGCCGGGGCCGGGCGGACGCGGAGGGCCCTCCGGGTTCGCACGATCTTCCCCGTCGCGCCGAGGGAGCGCCCTGGAGGGGAGCCCCCCCATAGGAAACCTCGCGGGCGCCGCTATTCTCTGTCCGCCCGCCCGCGACGTTCCCCCGCCGCGTCTCTTCTCCCCCGCGTCGTCCCCGATGGCCCCCCCGCAAGCAGAATCCGCCGCCGTCCGCGTCACCGTCGACGGCCGTCGACGCCCCGAAGACCCCGTGCCGCTGACCCACTCCACGGAGGGCCGGCACCGCGTCGTGGTGATCGGCGGGGGCTTCGCGGGAATGAACGTCGTTCGCGGGCTGCGGAAGGCGGACGTCGACATCACGCTGATCGACCGCCGGAACCATCACCTCTTCCAACCCCTGCTGTATCAGGTCGCCACCGGCAGCCTGAGCCCGGCGAACATCGCCGCCCCGCTGCGGGGGATGTTCGACCGACAGAGCAACACGACCGTGCTGCTGGGCGAAGTGGTCGGGTTCGACACGGACCGCCGCGTCGTCACGCTCTCCGGCAAGAACAACCCGACCACCGCCGGCGGGCCGGAGGACGAGGTCCCCTACGATACGCTGATCGTCGCCTCCGGCAGCACGCACAGTTACTTCGGCCGGGACGAGTGGGCGCCGTACGCCCCCGGGCTAAAGACGATCGAGGACGCGATCGAGATCCGCCGCCGCATTCTGCTGGCCTTCGAGGAGGCCGAACGGGAGCCGGACCCGGAGAAGCGGGCCGCCTGGATGACCTTCGTGCTGGTCGGCGGCGGCCCGACGGGCGTGGAGTTGGCCGGGAGCATCGCCGAGATCGCCCGCAACACGCTGAAGAACGACTTTCGCCGCATCAACCCGTCCGACGCCCGCATCGTGATCGCCGACGGCGGCCCGCGGGTGCTGGGGGCCTACGACGAGGAACTCAGTCGCTACGCCGCCCGCGACCTGCGGGAGATGGGCGTGGAGATCATCACCGACACCCGCGTCACGAACGTCACCGCCACGGAGGTGACGCTCAGTCCCGAAGACCGCTCCCCCTCCTACACGCTCCAGTCCCGGACGGTGGTTTGGTGCGCGGGGGTGCGGGCCAGTCGGCTGGGCAAACGCCTCGCCGAGGCGACCGGCTGCCCGGCCGACCGGGAGGGCCGCGTGAAGGTCGAGCCGAACCTCACCGTGCCGGACCACCCGGAGATCTTCGTGCTGGGCGACCTGGCCCACTTCGACCACCCCGCCGACGACGAGGAAAAGGCCGGCACGCCGCTGCCGGGCGTCGCCCAGGTGGCGATGCAGCAGGGCAAGCACACGGCCAAAACGCTGAAGCGGCGCCTCCGCGGCCAGCCGGACGAGCCGTTCAAGTACCGGGACCTCGGCACGATGGCCGTGGTCGGCCGCGGAGCCGCGGTGGCGGACCTGTTCGGCCGCTACCACGCCACCGGCGGGTTCGCCTGGCTGATGTGGCTGGCGATCCACGTGATGTACATCGTCGGCTACCAGAGCCGGTTGCTGGTTCTCATTCAGTGGGCCTACCACTACGTGACGATGGACCGCGGCGCCCGGCTGATCACCGGCCAGACGCTGCCGGTCATCTTCCAGGCGGAGAAGAAGGACTCCGGCGGCAACCCGCTGGCGGCCCGGCTCAACGCCCCCCCGCCGAAGCCGGACCCGCACGGCGCCTCCGGGGGGACGGACGGGGAGGCGGGCGACGACGACTCCGATTCCGAGTCCGAAGCGCGGATCCCCTCGCTGGAACGCACCCCCGCCCCCGCCGGCAGCGCCGCGGTCGGCGCCCAGCGGTAGCGCGGGCAGACCGTGATCGCAGGCTGCGCGGCATCGCAGGCTACGCGGCGG
>NZ_JBINJD010000175.1:0-10414 GCF_043951915.1 Alienimonas sp. DA493
CGCTCTCCGGCCCCGCGAAACCGCAAGCGGTCGGCGTCCGGCGCCGAGCGGTTCAGTAACAGACTTCCAACCGCGCCCCGCCGGCGTGTTCGACGGCGTTCTCCGTCATGCCGGCGCGGTAATCGGCGACGATGCGGGCCGGGCCGTCGCCGAGCGTCAGACCCGGTCCGAGGATCAGCCGGTCGCGGCCGAAGTCCGTGCCGCGGGCGGTGAAGGACGGGCCGACGGTTCCCGCGGGGCCGACGAAGGCGGCGTCCACGTCGCCGACGCCGGAGGCGTTCAGGTCGCGTTCGTAGAAGGCCGCCAGGGTGACGCTCGCCGGCAGCGGCGTCGGCAGGGCGGCGCCGGAGTGGAACCCGACCCGGGCCCGCAGCGAAGAGAGGCTGGACTCCTCCACCGCCAGCGCCGCGGGGCCGCCGGTCTCCGTGAACTCGTCCAGCCGGGCGTGCAGGAACCGCAGGCCCAGCGCCGGAACGAAGTACGCCGCGGGGCCGCCGTTTCGCAGGCCGACCTCGATTTCGGAGCCGTTCGTCACGCTGTCGAACTGCCCGGTCGCCGGGGCGAGGGCGCCGCCGAAGCCGCGGCGGCTGTCCACGTCGGCGAAGGCGACCTGGGTCTGCGTGCGGAGGTACGCCGAACCGAAGTCCTGCCGCGTCCAGAAGCCGAGGCGGTGCACGTCGGCGTGGGCGGTGGAGGAGGCGCCGGGCACGCGGGTCGTGCTGTCCTCGTAGGCGTAGAAGACGCCGCCGCTGCGGCCGGCGGGGAAGCAGCGGTTCAGGCCGACCGCCGTGCCGCCCAGTCCGAGTTCCGCAGTGCGGGCGTTGCCGTCGCCGTAGGCCCGGCCGCCGGCGCCGTAGCCGGCGATCCAGCCGCTCAGCCCTTCCCGCGGCGTGCCGCAGTGGGCGCAGGAGCCCGGCGGGCCGAAGGTCTGGTTCGTCACGAAGTCGAAGAACCGGGCCGTGTCCGCGGCCTGACTCGTCAGGTACGTGCCGTACAGTTCGCCGGAGAAGTCGGACAGCAGTTCCCGCCGGGCGGCGTCGGTCGGGACGGCGTTGAAGGCGGCGACCAACGGGCCGCTGCCGATCCCGGTCAGGGCGCCGCCGACGGCCCGCTGGTTCAGACTCGCGGCGACGTCCCACGGCGTGGCGACCTGCGTGACGATCAGCCGGTAGGACCCGGCCGCCCCCGGGGTGAACGCGGACCCGAAGCCCACGCCCACGACGTCGCTGACAACGGCGAACTGCTGGTTCACCGTCAGCGTGTCGGCGGTGAGGAAGGTGTACTCCGTGCCGGGCGTGTAGCTCCCGCTCCCCCAGCGCTGGGCGACCACCGTGCCGCCGTTGATCGTGGCGGTGCCGGTGACGTCGATCAGGTCGTTGTCCGTGCCGGCGACGGGGTTGGCCACGGGGGCCAGTTCGATTTCGAGCCGGGTGGCGGCGTCGGTGGCGATCCCGCCGCCGAAGGTCATCGTGCCCGGGCTGTTGCCGGGGGCCACGGTTCCCAGCAGCCACGGCGTGGCGGTGTTGAACGTGCCGGAACCGCTAAGCACGACGCCCGGATCCAGCGTAAACGTCGCCCCGGGGTTCACGGTCAGCGTGCCGTCCATCCGGAACCGGTCAGTGACGCGGAGGGAGTTTCCGGCGCCGACCAGCCAGACGTTCCCGCCGGACACGAGCAATTCGCCAATCGTCGCGTCGCCGCCGTTCGCCACGGTCAGCGACCCGCCCGATTGCTGGTACGTCCCCGCGTCCAGCGTCCCGGCGACGCCCATCGTCCCGCCGGTGTGGACGAGCGTCGCGGCCTCCAGCGAGCCGTAGATGTAGAGGTTTCTCGAGGATGTGACGGAGTTCGCCCTCAGCGTGCCCGTCCGATTGCTTGACGTCCCGACGTTGAACGTCGAGGAGGAATGGTGAACGGCGGCTTCGGCGTCGAGCGTCCCGAACACGTCGGCCTGCCCGCTGCCGGAGGTGGCGAACGTACCGACCTCCAGCGAGCCGCCCGAGTTCACATCGAGGGTTCCCCCGGAGAGGGCGTAGTCCGCCAGGGTCGTGACCGTCGGTCCGGCGCCCCCTTCGGAGTAGCTGAACGCGGTCTCGGCAGAACCGTTGAACACGGTCGCCCCGCCGGTCTGGGAGACGCCGGCGAGGGCGGCGCTCGCGCCGGCCCCAATCTCGAAAATGCCGCCGCTGACGGTGGTGCCGAGCGCCTCCGCGAAGGTCGTTGGGGCGGCGGTGCGGGCCGGGCCGGTGACGAGCAGGTCCAGGCCCAGCGGGTTGCCCCCGGTCGCGGCGTAGGCGTCCGTGACCGTCTTCGAGGCGGAGAGCGTCAGCGTGGGGTGCGTCTCCTGCCCCGTCGCCGCGGGCGCGGCGAGCGCCAGGGCGGCGCAGGCGATCCCCGCCGGGCCGGTCGCCCGCCGACGGCCGGACGCCGTCGGCCCGACGGCGAAGCGGCGGGAGGCGGAGGGAAGGAACTGCATGCGTCGTCCTTGACGTGCTAAACGGGGGGCCGGCTGTCCCTATCGACCCTCGTCCTCCGCCAATCCGCCCCACCGCACAGCGTCGCCACAGCCACTGCAACCCGGTCAGCTTGACAGCTCGTGACCCGCGACCGGGAACCGGGTCGCGCAACCGCAAGCGGCGCCCGCTCCCTCATGTGCGAAGGCTCCCGGCTCCGCTACTCCGCCTTCAGGCGCCCCGCGGAGGTCTGGAACACGCGGCGGCGGCGCTGGGCGATCTCCGGGCTCTTCGAGGCCGCCTCCTCCAGGTCGGCCAGGTTCGCGGCGCAGACCCGGCAGCCGACCTCGCGGACGTGGAACAGGGCGTAGCGCTCGACCTCCGGGTCCAGGGCGCCCAGCAGCAGGGCGCCGAGTTCGTCGCGGGTCGGGCAACTCAGCCGGGCCTCCCGCCAGATCGCCCCCACGCTGCGGCCCTCCTCCGCCCCGCTGGCGACCGCGGCCAGCCGGCGACGGAGGGCGGCGTCGTCCCGCAGGGCCTGTTCGATCTCCGAACTGCGGCCGACCGGCAACTGCTCCCGCAGGTAGGCGGAGAGGTCGTCGTCGGAGAAGCGCGCGGCGGAGGGCACGGGAACGAGCGGTGCGTTGCGGGGTCGGGTGCGTTGCGGGCCGGGGGGGGCGCTTTTAGCATAGCCGCCCGCGGGACCGCCCCGCCCCCTCGCCCCGGCGAACGCTCCGCCCCGGCGATCTCATCGCACCGGCGACGCCGTTCGCCGATCGTCCTCACGTTGTCCCGAACCGAGCCTGCGCCCGTGGCCCTCGAAGCCGTCTCCCTCGATTCCGACGGCCTGAAGGCCAAAGCCAAGCGGATTCGGGAATTGATCATCAAGATCACCACCGAGGCCGGCAGCGGGCACCCCTCCAGCAGCCTGAGCGCCACGGAGGTCGTCACCGCCCTGCACTTCGGCGGCTTCCTCAAGCTCGACCCGGAGAACCCCCGCGATCCCGGCCGGGACCGCTTCATCCTCTCCAAGGGACACGCCGTCCCCGTGCTGTACGCGGCGCTGGCGGAGCGCGGCTACTTCACCGAGGAGCAGATCATGACGCTCCGCAAGCTGGGCAGCCCCTTCGAGGGCCACCCCAACGCCGCCAAACTGCCCGGGATGGAAGCCTCCACCGGCTCGCTGGGTCAGGGCCTCTCCATCGGCCTGGGCATGGCCCTGGGCATGAAGGCGGACAAGCAGGACGGCTACGTCTACGTGCTGATGGGCGACGGCGAGATCGACGAGGGCCAGGTCTGGGAAGCGATGGCCGCCGCCGACAAGTACAACTGCGGCAACCTGATCGGGATCATCGACGTCAACGGCTACCAGCAGACCGGCGCCACCGACGCGGTCCTAGACATGAGCCCGCTGGCCAAGAAGTGCGAAGCCTTCGGCTGGCACACCCTGGAGGTCGACGGCAACGACATGGACGCCGTCATGGACGCCCTGAAGCAGGCCAAGGCCGAGACCGGCAAGCCGACCTGCATCGTCTCGCACACCAAGAAGGGCGCCGGCATCCTGCCCCTGATGGAGAAGTGGGGCGACACCAACATGCACGGCCAGCCGCTGCCCGCGGACAAGGCGAAGGAAGCCCTCGAATATCTTTCGAAGGCGTGACCGCGTAACGCGGAGGCCCCGCCGGGCCTCCGCGTTATCCCTCTCCCTCCCGCACCGCTTCCTCCCGCACACGCACTCATGGCCTCCGCGACCGACGACCGCTCCGTTTCCACCACCCGCCCGATGGGCGACGCCACCCGCGACGCCTTCGGGCGCGCCCTCGAAGCCCTGGGCGCCGACTTCCCCGAGGTGGTGGTGGTCGACGGCGACGTGGGCAACTCCACCCGCACCGAGTGGTTCGCCAAGAAGTACCCGGACCGGGCCTATAACGTCGGCATCGCCGAGGCGAACATGGTCGGCGTCGCCGGCGGACTCGCCAGCATGGGCAAGACCGCCGTCACCGCCTCCTTCGCCTGCTTCCTGCTGAACAACGCGTTCGACCAGATCCGGATGGCCGTCGCCTATCCGAAGCAGAACGTCAAGCTGGTCGGCACCCACGCCGGCATCTCTATCGGCGAGGACGGCGCCAGCCAGATGGGCGTCGAGGACGTCGGCCTGGCCTGCAGCCTGCCCGGCGTCGCCGTCATCGTCACCTCCGACGGCGCCCAGACCCGGGCCGCCACCAAGGCGATGCTGGAGCACAAGGGCCCGGTCTACCTGCGGCTCGGCCGCCCCAAGGCCCCGGTCGTCTACGAGGACGGCGCCGAGTTCGAGATCGGCAAGTCCATCCGCCTGCGGGAAGGCGGCGACTACACGATCGTCGCCAACGGCATGATGGTCTCCATGGCCCTCGACGCCGCCGAGGCCCTCGCCAAAGAGGGCGTCGACTGCCGCGTGATCGACATGCACACCGTCAGCCCGCTGGACGAGCAGGCCCTGACCGACGCCGCCGCCGAGACCGGCGGGATCGTCGTCGCCGAGGAGCACCTCGCCCAGGGCGGGCTCGGCTCCCGCGTGGCCCAGTTCCTCTCCGCCACCACGCCGACCCGCATGGCGTTCGTGAACATCGGCGACACCTACGGCGAGAGCGGCGACCCCGCCGGCCTGCTGGAGAAGTACGGCCTGACCGCCGAGAAAGTCGCCGACGCCGTCCGCTCCCTCCGCGGCTAGAGCGGCCCGCCGCGGCTTTCGAGGGCGGACCGGTCCCGGTCCGCCCCGCTGTGACCCCCGCGCCGCACAGGTTCCGCCGGCCCCCGTCGTGCCCCTCACCCTCCGCCCCTTCCGCAACGGCGATCCCCCGGCGCTGGTCCGCCTGTGGAACGCCGCCGGGTTGGGCCGCGGCGCCGTGCAGGGACTCACGATCGACGTATTCGATCATCTGGTCCTCGCCCAGCAGCACTTCGACCCCCGCGGGCTGATCCTCGCCGTGGAGTCCGCCGGGGAGCAGAACGCCGCCCCGCGCCGCGAGACCCCCCGCCGGCACGAGCGGACGTTGGGCTTCGCCCTCACCGGGCTCCTGCCCGCACGGCCGGGGACCGAGGAGCGCATCGGGGCGATCGACGCCGTGCTGGTGCACCCGGACGCCCGCGGCCGGGGCCTGGGCCGGCAGTTGATGGAGGCGGCCGTCGACTCGCTGCGGCAACGCGGGGCGAGCCGGATCGTCGCCGGGGGCGGGCCGGCGGAGTCGCCCTTCCTGGTCGGCCTGTACGGGGGAAGCGCCCCGGCGGGGTTCCTCGACAGCGACCCGGCCGCCAAGCCGTTCGCCGAGGCCTGCGGCTTTCGGGAGCGGGGCCGCACCGTGATCCTGCAACGCCCGACCGATCTGCGGGAGCGGGCGGGCTTTCAGGTGCTCGCCGCCCGCCGCCACGCCGCCCTGCGGACCGCCCCGCCGAGCGCATCGGACCGCTGGTGGGCGACGCGGTACGGCCGGCTGGACACGCTGCGGTTCGAACTCGCCGCCCGCGGCCGGGACGCCGGGGACGGCCCCGCGATCGCCGGCGTCACGCTGGTGGGGCTGGACCTGTACGGCCCCGCCTGGAACCGCCGGGCGGTGGGGCTGCGCGACCTGCAAGCGGGCCCCGGCGGCGGACCGCCGCACCTGCACGCCCTGGTGTTGGAGACGACCCGCCGCCTGCGGGAGGAGGCGGTCGACCTACTGGAGATCCACGCCGACGCCGCCGACGCCGAGGCCCTCGCCCTGCTCGCCCGAATCGGCTTCACCCCGATCGACCACGGCACGCGATTCGAACTGGGCGAAGGTTAGACGCCCCCGCGCCTTTGGGGGAGAAAGCGCTCTCGGGAGAGAACGGCGACGACTCTCGCGTCAGCCGCCCGGGGGGGCGGGGGGCGCGTTCGTCACCAAGCGTTGGCGGTAGTCGATCTCGTCCTCCTGAAAGCCGTTCTTCCGCAGGGCGTCCATCAGGTCGGTGGCGGCGCCGGCGATGGCGTTCGGGGTGCGGGAGACGCGGACCTTCACGCCGTCCGGGGCGCCCTCCACCTGCGCGGCGAGGTCCAGCACGCCGGAGAGCGTCATCGGGTCCCGGTCGGCCGTGCCGTCGGCGGCGAACCGGCGGATCACGAAGTACTCCCCGCCGTCCACCAGCACGTCCACCACGGCCAGCGGCGGGCCCTCCGCCTCCAGGGGGTCGCCGGTGGTCCCGGTCACGTCGTTCGGCCCCCCGGCCTCGCCGGACTCGACCATCTCCGGGGTGACCGGCGTCGCGTCGGCGTCCGGATCGAAGATCGGGGCGGATTCCACCTCCTCGGCGGCCTCCGGGCTGGTGGGGTCCAGCGTCATCTCCGTGACGTCCGTGCCCCCGCCCGACGGCACGCCGAGCGACCCCATCTCCCAGTCCGGCAGGTACATCAGGCCGAGGGCGAGCAGCCCGGCGATCCCGGCTCCTCCGGCGGCGGCGGTGCGTTTTCTCACGGAGTCGGGTCCTGGGGGGAAGCGGGCGGCGCCGCGGCGGGCGGCGCCTCCATTGTACCACCCCCGGCGGGAGACTCGGCGGGCTGTCCGGAGACGGGGTCGGGGCCGGCGGCGGAGTCCGGCGTGCCCTCGGTGGCGGTCGGCTCCGGGGCGGCGCCCAGCACGGCGAACTCGTACTGCGTCCGGCCCCCCTGATCGACCTCCAACCGCCGCACCGCCTCGCCCAACCCGTCCAGCACCGGCTGGTAGACCCCCGCCCGGGCGGTGCGGTCGAACGACACCAGAATCACCACCAGCCCCTTCGGCTGCGGCAGCGTTTTGGTCGCGGCGAACAGCTTGCGGACGAACTCCTCGGCCCGCTCCCGCTGGCCGTCGGCCTCCAGCCGGATCAGCTCCACGTTCTCCCCGGTCGAGAGCGCCACGAAGCCCCCTCCGCGGACGTGCAACGTCCAGATTTCCGCCCGCTTGAGCAGTTCCTCGTAGCCCGCCAGGAACCGCAGCACCTCGAATCCCTTCTGATCGCGCAACTGGGCGACCCGCTCGCGGGCCGCTTCGAGGTCGCGCTCCGCGTCGCTGCGGGGTTCGGGGCTGATCTGCTCGGCGATCGCCTCCGGCACGTCGAGCAGTTCGGTCAGCAGGTCCGCGGAGCGGTTCGCCGCGGCCTCCACGTCCCGGGCGGTCCGCACGGCGCTGCGGGCCAGTTCGACCGCCCGGTCGCGTTCCTCCTCCAACCGGACGTTGCGTTCGTTCAGCACCTCGCGGAGTTCGTCCAGCTCCGCCCGCTCCTCGTCCAACGCGTCGAGCCGGGCGGCAATCAGTTCCTCCGCCCGTTCGTCGCGGACCTCGTCCGCCTGTTTGCCCTCCAGGAACTGGGCGAACACCACGATCAACAACAGATCGAGCAGCGGCGTGAGCTGAAATCGCAGCCGCAGACCGGTCATGCCCCCTCCCCCGACAGCCCCGCCCCGGTCGCGGCCCGGCGGGCGCCGTTCGTCGCCGGGGCGGCTTCGTCGGACGGCGCCGGCGAGGCCGCGGAGAGGGCCAGTTCCCGCTTGGCCCGGGCGACGGCGGCCCGCACGTCCTTGCGGAGTTCCATCAGGCGGGTGAAGCGGGCTTCCAGCAGGCTGGCGACGAACATCAGCAGGATCGCCGCGGCCAGCCCGGCGAAGGTGCTCCAGATGGCGTTGCCGAACTGCCCCACGATCGCCCCCACGGTGACGTCCCCGCCGTCGGCCCCCCCCTGCAACGACGCCCCGATGGCCAGGATCGTGCCCAGCACGCCCAGCAGCGGGTAGGCCTCGACCATCGTGCGGGCGCTGTTGGCGGCGGCCTCGAACGACAGACCGGGCAGGTAGCCGCGGGACTCGTCCAGCGTGGCAATCCGCTCCCGCAGCGCCGCCCGGTCGGCGGCGGCGGCGGGGTCGCCGGCGGGGGCGTCCAGCACGTCGCCCACGTCCGCCAGAAACGCGTTGATCTGATCCGGCAGGGCCTTCGTCGATCCGACCACGCTGCGGTGCTTCAACCCGCGCGTGAAGGCGTCCAACGTGGACGCGAGCTTCCGCAGGCTCCCCCCGCTCCAGACCGCCAGGGCCCAGAAGACGAGCAGGTGCGCCCCGCAGGCGACCGCGATCACGGTCGTGGACAGCTCCGAGAGCCGTTCGAGCAGGTCGGTCACGGCGGCGGGGCGGGGCGAACGGGGGCGGACGGAGGGCGACCGTAGCCGCGGCGGGAACGGTATTCGTGAGAATCCGCCACCCCGGGCATGAATTTCTGGCGGAAATCGCGGATTCGCTCGTTACCCTGTCCGGCCGCCCCGGTCAACGTCGATCGCGTCGGGAGGTTCCCCACTTCCCGCCGGTTTGCGTTTCCTTCCTCCCGTTCCCACGGACGGCGTCGGAGGAACGGCGGCGGCCCCCCGAGGAGCGGGGGGACGTTCTATCCGCCCGGCGTTCGCCCCCGCGACGCCGGTCGACGCCGGTTTGGAGTCCGGCCCCCGCCCTATCGTTCCCGCTTGCCGGACCCCGCCCCCGATGCGCACCGCCGCGACCGAGATCCCCCGCCTCCTCCCCAACGTCGAACTGCCCAGCTATACCTATACCACCGGCCAAGGTCTGCCGCACCCGTATCGGGATCCCAAGGGGCACAGTCACGGCAAGAAGGGCCGCACCCCTAAACCGCTGATCGCCGAGCGTTGGAACGAGAGCCCGGCCTACCTGCTGGCGCTGGACCACTTCAACTTCGGCTACTACTGGGAAGCCCACGACGAATGGGAGCGGCTGGCCCGGGTGTCGAACCCGGAGTCGCTGGTCGGCCGGTTCCTCAAGGGACTGGTGAAGATGGCCGCCGCCGGCCTGAAGGTGCGCGAGCAGAGCGTGCACGGCGTCCGCCGCCACGCGGCCAGCGCCGGCGAGGTGTTCGCGGACGTCGCCGCCGAGTGCGGCGAGGAGCACTACTGCGGGCTGGAACTGACCACGCTGCAGTTCGCCGCGGACCGGGCCGCCCAGCTGTCGTACAAGCGGGACCTGCCCGTCGGGGAGCCGCTGCGGGTGTTCCCCTTCGTCCTCACCCCCGAGACGCCCCCGCTGGGCTGAGGGCTGACTGAGGCCGAAAACCGTCACAAGCCCAGGCCGGACGCCCGCGTCCGGCCTGGGCTTGCTGCGTGCAGCGCCAACAAGGGAAGGGGCCGCCGGAGCGTTACGGCCGGACGCTGAGAACGCCGCTCGTCTCCAGCAGGTCGAACACCTGATCGGCGTCGGCGGGGAGCAGGGTCACCGCGGAGCGGCCGGCGGGGGCCTCGCCGCTCATCAGGACCAGCGTTTGCCCGTCCGGGCCGGTCAGCAGGATCCGTACGCCGCGGACGTTGCGGACCTTCGCCCCGACGGAGTACTCGCCCGGCTCGACGTCGACCGCCTTGGCGGGAAACGCCCGGGCGTAGTAGCCGTGGGCGTGCATCGTCAGCGTGCCGGCCCCGGCGCCGGAGAGGTCCAGCGCCGCCCCGAACGGGCCGCGGATCACCTTCAGTTCGTCCCCAGCGGCGACGGCGGCCGGCGCCACGCGGTTCACCCGGGCGAGGTACATCTCCGGCACGGCGAGGTCCGCGGCGACGTCCGCCAGCGTCTCGCCGGCCGCGACGGTGCGGGGCGTCATGAAGTGGGAGGAAGCGTCGAAGTAGATTTGCCGGGCCGTGGCGTCCAGCCGGCTGCGAACCGCCGAGCGGTCCGCCGGGGCGTCCCACCACAGCCGGGACAGCTCCGTGTGGGCCTGCAACACCTCGCCGGCGGCGATCGCCGCGTCGATCGCGGCGAGGTACTCCGCGTCCGCCCCGTTGACGGGTTCGGCGGGCGCCCCGTCGGGCGCTTCGGGCTCGGCGTCGGCGGCGTCGGCGGTCGTCACCGCGGGGGAGGTCGTCGCCGAGGCGGACGCCGGCGTGACCATCCCGGCGAAGGGGTCCTCCAGCGCGTCGCCGGCCGGGGCGGGCGCCGCCGCGGCCGC
>NZ_JBINJD010000176.1:0-10369 GCF_043951915.1 Alienimonas sp. DA493
CCGCGGAGCCGGTGCGGGACGACGGCGTGCTGGACGGCCGGGTGATGATCGGCAACCAGCTGATCAGCGTGCCGATCGAGACCGCCGACGGCGAGATCGAGGAACGCCTGCTGATCCACCCCGGCCAGCGGGTCACGCTGACCACCGTGAAGGCCGGCGGCAACGGCCCGCCGGAGTCCGCCACGATGAACGCGACCGTCACGGACGTCTTCAAAAGCGGCATGAGCGAGTACGACAGCCGGATCGTCTTCTGCAATATCGAGCGCCTGCAGGAAGTCCGCGGGATGCTCGTGCCGGACGAGGCGGACCGCACCGTGGCCGTCGGCCGCGAGGTGAAGATTCTCGGCGGTCCGCACGCCGGGCAGTCCGGTCAGGTGGTGCGGACCGAGGGCCCCTACGCCGTGGTGCGGCTGGGCAGCTGGCACGAGCCGGGCGAGGAGATCTCAGTCGCCAAGGCCGATTGCCTGCCGCTCTCCCGCAGCGTGACCACCGTGCAGATCAAACTGAAGGAGGGCGTGGAGCCCAGTGCCGCCGTCGCCGCCCTCAAGACCGCCTTCCCCGCCGAGCGCTTCAGCGTGGGCACCTGGGAGAGCAAGCAGGGCCCGCTGCTGGCCGCCGTCGACATGGAGACGACGATCCTCAACGTCCTGCTGTTCCTGATCGTGGCCGTCGCCGGGTTCGGGATCCTGGCGATCTTCTACATGATCGTCGTGGAGAAGACGCG
Organism: Alienimonas sp. DA493; assembly: GCF_043951915.1. Taxonomy (NCBI): domain Bacteria; kingdom Pseudomonadati; phylum Planctomycetota; class Planctomycetia; order Planctomycetales; family Planctomycetaceae; genus Alienimonas; species Alienimonas sp. DA493. Next base: position 725 of record NZ_JBINJD010000176.1, read on the forward strand.
GGACATCGGCATCCTTAAGGCCCTCGGCGCCGGGTCGCGGGGCATCCTCAGCATCTTCCTGAGCTACGGCATCAGCCTGGGCCTGGTCGGCGCCGGGGCCGGCGTCGTGCTGGGGCTGGTCTTCGTGCGGTACATCAACGAGGTGGAGCAGTTCATCTCCTACGTGACCGGCCGCCCGGTGTTCGACGAACGGATCTACTACTTCCCGGAGATCCCCACGCGGGTCGATCCGATGACGGTCTTCTGGGTGGCGCTGGGGGCGGTGTTCATCGCCGTCGCCGCCAGCATCCTGCCCGCCCGCCGGGCCGCCGCCCTGCACCCCGTCCAGGCCCTGCGGTACGAGTAGCCGTCCTCCGTGAGCCCGAAGCGCAAGCGAGGGTTCGCCACGTTTCCCCCCTCGCTTGCGCTTCGGGCTCACTGAACCTCACCGATGAACGAACAGCCCCAGCCCCTGCACGCCGTCGCGGTCGAGAAGGCCTACCGCAAGGGGGAGCACGCCGTGGACGTGCTGCGGGGGGTGAACCTCACCGTCCACCCTGGCGAGTTGGTCTCCGTCGTCGGCCCGTCCGGCTGCGGCAAGAGCACCCTGATGCACCTACTCGGGCTGCTGGACTCGCCGGACGTCGGCGAGATCCGCCTCGGCGAGGACCGAATCGACCACCTGCCCGGCCGCACCCGCGATCGGCTGCGGAACCGCGTGTTCGGGTTCGTGTTTCAGTTCTATCACCTCCTGCCGGAACTCACCCTGCTGGAGAACGTGCTCACCCCGCTGATGATCCGGCACTCGATGCCGGTCTACTGGAAGAACCGTAAGGTCTACCGGCAGCGGGCCTCGGAGATTCTGGAGCGCGTCGGCCTGGGCCACCGGCTCACGCACACCCCCAAGGAACTGTCCGGCGGGGAGATGCAGCGGGCCGCGATCGCCCGGGCGCTGATCTCCGACCCCCAGATCCTGCTGGCCGACGAACCGACCGGGAACCTCGACGGCGAAGTCGAAGCCGAGGTGATCGCCCTGCTGCGGGAACTCAACGACGAGGGCCTGACGATCGTGATGGTCACCCACGACGACGCCCTCGCCGCCGCCGCCGACCGAACCGTGCGGCTGGCCCGGGGTCGGGTGGAGGCCCCCGCCCCCGAATTGCGCCGGGCCGCGTAGGGTCCGCTATGCGGACCGGAAATGACGAATGAGGAATGACGAATGACGAACGGGTCGCGATCGTCCCCGTCCTTCGTCATTCGACATTCGTCATTCCTCATTCGGGGGGCGAAGCCCGACGGCCTCGTTAGACTCCCGCCATGTCCCAGAACGTCTTCCTCGCCGGCCGTCTCGTCCCCGAAGCGGAGGCGACCGTCAGCGTATTCGATCACGGATTGCTCTACGGCGACGGGGTCTTCGAGGGCATCCGCGTCTACGGCGGCAATGTCTTCCTGCACGACGCCCACATCGACCGGCTGTTCGAGTCGGCCAAGGCGATTCACCTCGAAATCCCGATGTCCCCGGCCGAGGTGAAGGCCGCCGTGGAGCAGACGGTCGAGGCCAACGGCGTGACCGACGGCTACGTCCGCCTGGTGGTCACCCGCGGCAGCGGGGCGCTGGGCTTGGACATCCGCAAGACATCCAACCCGCAGGTGATCGTGATCGCCGCGGATATCGCCCTCTACCCGAAGGAGCTGTACGAGAAGGGGTTGAGCCTCGTCACGTCCGGCACCATTCGCAACCACCCCGCGGCCCTGCCGGCCCGGGTGAAGTCGCTGAACTACCTCAACAACATCCTCGCCAAGATCGAGGGCTTCGCCGCCGGGGCCGGCGAGGTGCTGATGCTCAATCACCTCGGCCAGATCGCCGAGTGCACCGGCGACAACGTGTTCGTCATCAAACGCGGCGTGGTCAAGACTCCGCCGCTGGACGCCGGCATCCTCGCCGGCCTGACCCGGGCCGCGGTCATCGAGTTGGCGAAGAAGCGAGGCCTGGAGGTGCGGGAGGAGGCGATGGTCCGCCACGACATCTACACCGCCGACGAGTGCTTCCTGACCGGCAGCGCCGCCGAGGTGATCGCCGCCGTCTCGCTGGACGGCCGCCCCATCGGCGACGGCAAGCCCGGTCCGATTACCAACGAACTGCTCGCCGACTTCCGGGCCCTGACCCGGGGCGAAATCGAGGTCTCGCTGAGTTAGCCCTGCGTCTTGCGACGGTCGGGCGGGTAGGATGGGAAAAATGAACGCCCTCCCGCTGGCCCTCGTTCTCTTGCTGCCCCCGGGCGACGGCCCGGCGGACTCCGCGGCCGCCGAGGGAACCGTCGCCGGGGGGGACGTCGCCGCGGCGAAGGCGGCCCTCGCCCCGCTGAACCCGCTGGTGGGGCGGTGGCGGGGCGTCGGGCAGGTCCGCCGCGGCTCCCGCGAGGGGGCGTGGCGGGAGACGGCCGAGTGGGTCTGGGACTTCTCGCGGCCGGAGCGGCCCGCGGTGCGGTTCGAGGTGGAGGAGGGGAAAGAGGTGCTCCGCCTGCTCGTCCGCCCGGCCCCGAAAGGAACCGGCTTCGTCGCCACGTTGACCCCGCCGGGGGGCGACGCGTCGACGCTCTCCGCCGCGTCGCTGGGGGACGCAGTCACGTTCGAACCGACGGGCGAGGGCTCCGATCGGCTCACGTTCAAGCGGCTCAACGACAAGCGGTTCACCCTGCTGATCGAGCGCCGCAGCTCCCCGACAGGCCGGTTTCGGCGGGTCGCGGAGGTCGGCTACACCCGGGCCGGCGAGCGGCTGGCGGCCAGTTCGCTGGGTGGGCCGGAGTGCGTCGTCACCGGCGGGCTCGGCACGATCGAGGTCCGGCACGCCGGCAAGACTTACTACGTGTGCTGCACCGGCTGCGTCGCCGCGTTCGAGGCGGACCCGGAGGGCGTGCTGGCGGAGTACCGCGCCAAACGCGCCCAAAGCGCCCAGTCCGCCGGCGCCGCGGCGGGCGATCAGGACGAATGACGGATTCGGCGAAAGAATCGCAGACCGGGGTTACGCGCGCGACGGCGGCGGACCTATGAGACGCCCCGCGTCGCCTGCCCCGACCTCTCGCCCAGCCTCGCGCCGCACCGCTCCGCCCCCCGCGTCACGAAACGCCCGCCCGATGTCTTCCAGCCCGACCCCGGTTCCGTTCATCGACCTGCAGGCGCAGCACGCGACCATCCGCACGGAGGTGATGGAGGCGGTCAGCCGCGTCTTCGAATCGCAGGCCTTCGTGCTGGGCGAGGAGGTCTCCAGCTTCGAGGCCGACGCCGCCGAGTACTGCGACGCCCGCCACGCGATCGGCTGCGCCAGCGGCACCGACGCCCTGCTGCTCGCCCTGATGGCCTGCGGGGTCGGCCCCGGCGACGAGGTGATCACCAGCCCGTTCACCTTCTTCGCCACCGCCGGCAGCATCCACCGCGTCGGCGCCACGCCGGTGTTCGTCGACGTCGAGCCGGACGGTTTCAACATCGATCCCGAGGCGATCGAGGACGCGATCACCGAACGCACCAAGGCGATCATGCCGGTGCACATCTTCGGCCAGACCGCGGAGATGGACCCGATCTGGCGGATCGCCCAGAAGCACGACCTGCACATCATCGAGGACGCCGCCCAAAGCATCGGCGCCGAATACCGCGGTCGCCGCAGCGGCGTGCTGGGCACGGTCGCCTGTTTCAGCTTCTTCCCCACCAAGAACCTCGGCGGGGCCGGCGACGGCGGGATGATGACCACCGACGACGACGAGATCGCCGCCCGCCTGAACCGACTGCGGGTGCACGGGGACGTCGGCGGCTACGAGCACGTGGAAGTCGGCCTGAACAGCCGGCTGGACGCCCTCCAGGCGGCCGTGTTGAAGGTGAAGCTCCGCCACCTCGACGACTGGACCGAGGCCCGCCGGGCCAACGCCGAACGCTACGACGCCCTGCTGACCGACTACCGCATCGCCGACGCCGTCCAGCCGCCGGTCCGTCTGCCGGAGCGCCGCCACGTCTACAACCAGTACGTCACCCGCGTCCCGAACGGCAAACGGCAGGACGTGCTGAACAAGATGCGAGCCGCGGGCGTCGGAGCGGCCGTCTACTACCCCAAGCCGCTGCACCTGCAAACCTGCTTCGCGGACCTCGGCTACAAGCCCGGCCAACTGCCGGTCGCCGAGCAGGCCTGCGAGGAAGTGATGGCCCTGCCGATCTTCGCCGAACTGGGCGAGGAGCGGCAGGAGATCGTCGTGCAGACCCTCTGCAAGAGCCTCGGCCGCCAGGCCGTCCCCAGCCGCCCCCGCGTCCTCCGGGCCGCCGCCTGAGCGAACTGACGAGCGCCACGAAAACGCCCCGGCCGGGCTCCCCGGCCGGGGCGTTTTCGTTTGCGCCCCCGCGGAGCGGACGCCGAAACCCTCGCTTGCGCTTCGGGCTCACGTCTCGCAGGCCGGCCGCTGCGGTTCGCCCACTCCGCAGGCGCCGTACGGCCCGCAGGGTCGCGGGGGACTTCTTCGGGGGCGAACGGCTTGGTCGCCGACGGAGTCCCGTTGTGGGATTTACAGTTGGGGGAACGCCCGGGGAACCCGCTCCGCCCTCTGTCAATAGGCTCAGCGGCGCTCCCGCCGATTCCGGCACGCCGTTCGCGACAACGGTCTCCCGACGCTCCGCCTCGCGGAGACCGCCGCCGCCCACGAGGGGCGGCCCTCGCCCGACGATGGTCCGCCGGCGAAGGACGCCGCCGCCCGGACGCCCGCCCGTTCCCCTCCGGAACCGATATGCCCCGCTCGCTGCTCGCCTGCGCCCTGCTGCTGTCCGCCCCCGCCCTGCTCGCGCCCGCGGCGCTCGCCGACGACCTCGCCTCCGAGGGGTCCGTGCCGGCGACCGAGGCGGCCGCCGAGGCCGCCGCCGCCGAGGCCGACCAGTTCGCCGCGGAGGAGGCCGCCCGTCGCTCCGCCGCCGTCACGTTGAACTACTGCCGGGCCAGCCTGTACCGCATCCGCTGCGCCCCGACGGAGCAGGTCCTCTCCGAGGAGCGGGCCCACATCCTGTCGAACCTGAACCTCGCCTCAATTGAGGACGAGGAGGTCCTGCGGCTCTACACCGCGGTGCTGGACGAGATCGCCGCGATCCGCATCGCGGAACAGGACCGGGCGGTCCTGCAGCAATCGCACTATCGCGGCGTCTCCCGGCACGCGACGCTGACCACCTTCTCCCTGCTGGGCCACGCTGCGACGGCCGACGTGGCGGGGGCCGTCCGCACCGGGGCCGGGAGTTGGTGGGACCTGCGGGGGATGCAGGTGGACCGCGACAGCGGCCTGTGGAAGGTGGACCGGGACCGGATGAAGGGCGTGCTGGACAAAAGCGGCGCCTTCCTCGACACCAGTTGGAAGCTGGCCCGCAAGCGGAACATCCCCGACGGCTGGCTCGTGCGGGACGACGACCTCCGCCGCCTCGCCGACGCCCAGGCGGACCCGGACGCCGACGCCCGCCTGCGGCGGCTGCTCCGGCTCGAACGCTACCTCACCTACCACCCGCCCTACTGGTACGCCCTCGCCCGCACCCAGCAGCGGCTCGGGATGTTCGAGGAGGCCGAACGCACCTACCGCAAGCTGGACGAATTGGGCGGCGGGCACTTCCGCCGGGACCAGATGCTCGCGGCCGGCTGGGCGAATGTCGCGATGATCCGGGAGCACACCGGCCTGGCCGGCGCCGCCGAGGCCGCCGAGAAGGCCCTCGCCTGCGGGGGCGACGCCTGGGAGGTGAACCTCGCCGCCGCCGGGGTGCTTACCAAGCACCGCCGCTACGCCGCCGCCGAGGACGCCGTGCTGCGGAACCTCGACGGCGACCTGGAGACTGATCAGTCCTCCGCCGCCCTCTGCGTGGTCTACGCGGACGCCGGCACGCACCTGGAGGACGCCGGCACCAAGCTGGTCGAACGGCTCCGCGACCCGCGGACCGTCGCGAACCTGCCCCCCGCGGCGCTGGTGAAGTGCGCCGCGGCCGTCAGCGGCGAACTGCCCGCCGTCGCCGCGGAGGCCCTGCGGAACAGCGTCTCCGTCGCCGTGGACCCGCGGCACGGGGTGATCCTGACGGCGGACCGGGACTGGGGGCTGCCGTCGGCGGTGTTCCAGACGGCGGAGGCGGAGGAGGGCGAAACGCTGCGGCCGCTGGTGGCCGCCCAGGGGCCGGACCCGGAGCGGGAGGCGATCCGCTTCACCGATCTCGGCCCCGGTCCGGACGGCAGCGTGCGGCTGGCGGTGCGGTTCGGCGAGTCAGCCCCGCTGACCCTCACCTTCGCCGCCCCGCAGACGGCCGAGCCCCGCACGGCCCGGCGGGAGCCGGCGACCCGCTGGCCGCTGTCGCTGGCCCCGCGGTCGCTGACGGCGATGCGGGAACCGCCCGCCCCGCGGGAACTGCCGTTGGCCCAGGTGGAGACCGCCGGCCGCGTGGTCGCGCTGGCGCCGGGCGGGGCGACGACGATCCTCAGCGAGGGCCACCGCCCCCGGATGTCCGCCCGCCCGACCTTCCCGGAAGGGTGGTGAGGCGGCGGGGGGGAAGTCCCCGCCCGAGGCGCAGCCCGGCCCTCAGGCCAGCCGAGAGGGGACGACGCACGGCCGGAGTTCGCGCCCCGGGCTGGTCTCGGGTCTACCCGACGGCAATGCGGTTCCGCACCACCCCGCCGGGGGCGGCGGCCATCGCGGCGACGCCGGCGAGTTGCTTGCAGTAGAAGGTTCCGCACCGGCCGGTGAGGACGACGGAGAACTCCCGGCCGGCGGCCGGCTCCGGAGCGACGTCCACGTGCAGGTCGCTCAGCAGGGCGCCGGTGCGATCGCGGACGAGCCGGTTCACCGCCGACCGCACGGCGTCCTGGCGAGGTCGTGACGTCTCTCCGTCCAAACTATAACGATTCGCAATCATCAGCCGCGTCCTTCGGCGCAGAGAGGCGACCCCGGAGCAGGAACGGGGTCGGGCGGTTCACCCGAGGCGGCATCGATCGGATCGGGACCGTCTCATTCAAAATCTACCCCCCCGGTTTCGAGCGGACAAGCCTCGGAGAGATTTGATGCGTTCGGCCGTCGGTCGCCGCTCCCCGCCCCGTTCGGTATAACCGGCCGCTCGTCGTTTCGCCCGATTCGCTCCCCCGTCGCCCCTTTGCTACGCCGATGACCGACGACGCCCGCGCGTTCCTCGACCGGCTGCTCACGACGCCCGGCACCAGCGGGTACGAGGAGCGGATTCAGGCCGTCGTGGCCGACTACGCGGCCGGCTGGGGGACGGTCTCCACCGACTGGCACGGGAACCTCACCGCGGCGGTGAACGCCGGCGAGGACGGGCGGGGGACCGACAAGCTGCGGGTGATGTTGGCCGGGCACTGCGACCAAATCGGCCTCGTCGTGCAGCACATCGACGGCGACGGCTTCCTGCGGGTCTCCGCCGTCGGCGGGTGGGACGTGCAGACCCTCATCGGGCAGGCCGTGGAGGTGCACGGGGCCCACGAGACCGTCGCCGGCGTGATCGCCCGCAAGGCGATCCACCTGCTGACCCCCGACGAGCGCAAGCAGGTTCCCGAGGTGAAGGACCTGTGGGTGGACATCGGCGTGGAGGGCAAAGCCGAGGCGCTGGAACTGGTCGCCGTCGGCGACCCGATCACGCTGCGGCCGGGCTACCGCCCGCTGCGGGGCGGACTGCTGGCCGGACCGGCGATGGACGACCGGGTGGGCGTGTGGGTGGTGATCGAAGCGGCCCGCCGGGCCGCGGCGAGGAAGCCGGAGGCGGCCATCTTCGCCGTCTCCACCGTGCAGGAGGAGATCGGCCTGCGGGGCGCCAAGACCGCCGCCCACCGGATCGACCCGCACGTCGGCGTCGCCGTGGACGTTACGCACGCCTCCGACTGCCCGACGGTGGAGAAGGGCGAGGTGGGCGACGTCCGCATCGGCAGCGGCCCGGTCGCTTTCCGCGGCCCCAACATCAACACGCCGCTGTTCCGCACGCTGATGCGGCTCGGCAAGGAGCACGATTTGCCCGTGCAGGCGTCGGCTCTCAGCCGCGGCGCCTCCAACGACGGCAACGCGATCCAGCTGACCCGCGGCGGCCCGGCGACGGGCATCGTGGGCATTCCGCTGCGGTACATGCACAGCCCGGTGGAGGTGATCTCCACGGACGACCTCGACGCCGCCGCCGACCTGCTGTGCGAGTTCTGCCTCACGCTGTCCGCCGACAGCGACTTCACCCCGGGCGTGGATCGGTTGTAGCGATCCGGCGGCGGCGGTTTCGGCTCGCGCGAAGGTTCGACGAACCCGCCCGCTAACGAAACGGCTCGTTCCGCCTTCCCCCGGTAACCTGCCCGCCGAAACACCCCCAGCCGGATTCCGGACCGAACCGTATATGGCGATCCCCGAGCACCTTCGCGTCGACTTCCCCAACGACGCCCCCGAACTGAACGACGACGCGGTCAAGGAGGAGATCTGCGAGATCGGCCGTCGCGTCTACAACCGCGGCTACGCCGCGGCCAACGACGGAAACATCTCCGTCCGCGTCGGCGAGAACATGGTGCTCTGCACCCCCACGATGATCTGCAAGGGGTTCATGACCCCGGAGGACATCTGCGGCGTGGACCTGGACGGCAACCAGATCTACGGCCAGCGCAAGCGGACCAGCGAGATCCTCTTGCACCTGTCCATCATGAAGAACCGGCCGGACGTGAAGGCCTGCGTGCACTGCCACCCGCCGCACGCGACCGCCTTCAGCGTCGCCGGCGAACCGGTCCCGCAGGGCGTGCTGCCGGAAGTCGAGGTGTTCCTCGGCGAGACCCCCTTCGCCCCCTACGAAACCCCCGGCGGGCAGGAGTTCGCCGACACCGTGCTGCCCTTCCTGAAGGGCACCAACCACATCATCCTGAAGAACCACGGCACGATCTCCTTCGGCCCCACCCTGGAGGAGGCCTACTGGAAGACCGAGGTGCTGGACGCCTACTGCCGCATCCTGATGCTGGCCAAGCAGCTCGGCCCGATCGACTACCTCGCCGAGCGGCACACCCGCGAACTGCTGGAGCTCAAGCAGAAACTGGGCTTCGACGACCCGCGGTTCCACTACCCGGAAGCGGATCTCGTCGGCAACACCGCCTTCCGCAAGATCTACGAAGGCGACGGCGACAACCTGTACGCCCCCAAGGCCTTCAACCCCCCGCCGAAGTTCGGTCCCATCGGCAAGCCGGCCGGCAAGAACAGCGGCGAGCTCCCCCCCACCCCGCCGCTGAAGGACGACCCGTTCGTCACCGCGATCGCCGAGAAGGTGGTCGAGTTGATGTCGAAGAAGGGCTGAGCCGATCACGGTTCGACCAGCGTCCCGGACCCTTCAAGGGTCCGGGACGCTTCCCCGACAGGTAACGCCGATGGCTTGGGACGACGACTCCGGCGAGAACTTCGAGCCGTACGACGAGGACGGCGGCGAAGAATTGCCGTGCCCGTCCTGCGGGGAGCCGGTCTACGAGGAGGCGGACGTCTGCCCCCACTGCGGCGACTACATCGTCCCCGGCCGCCGGCCGGCCGGGGCGAACGTCCCGCGGTGGATGTTCGTGCTGGGGGCGATCGGCGTCGTCGGCACGATCCTGGCATTGCTGATCATGTAGGGTCCGCTGTGCGGACCGTGCCGGGACGACGCGGGGCATTCGCAACGGTC